>NZ_JBFAKH010000003.1:0-202571 GCF_040655635.1 Streptomyces sp. NPDC050388 | reverse complement strand
TACCCGGTGGAGCGGATGATGCGCGACGCGAAGATCACGCAGATCTACGAGGGCACCAACCAGGTCCAGCGCATCGTCATGGCCCGCAACCTGCCCGGAACCCGGGGAGGCACTCGATGAACACGAACGATCGCGCCATACGCGAGGTCGGCGAGGTGGACGAGGCTGAACGCCAGGCCGCGGAAGGTGGTGAGCGTGCGGGGCACGTTTCCGGTGCGGCCCGGCAGGCGCCCTCGCCGAAGGTCACGTCGCGTACGAAGCGCTGGACCTCGATGGCCCGTTGACCGCGCAAGCAGCAGGCGAGAGTGGTCGCGTCGGCGGCCTCGACAGGGGTGGCCGTGACGCCGAGCCCGGCAGCCGCGTGGATCTTCCCGCCGCCGCGGCCGGTGGTGCACCCCTCGACGAGCGGGCCTGGGTGGCGTACGGGAAACCGACAGGCCCGCCAAGCCATTCACCTGACGATCCGGCCGACCAGAATCAGGCGTCGGCTGACCGCTGACGCCCGCCCGGCGCCGGATCGCCGAGCCTGCTGAAGACCTCGGCGCCACTGCCCGGATCCACCCACACCCTGATGACCTGGCCATGGACTACGACGTCGAACGTCGACTCCTCGGGCTCCGTCTCGGTCACCACGGTGAACTCCCCCCGGACGCATCCAGTGATCAGTGAGACGTCGGTTGGCGGAGCACGCTCGTGGAGGCCCCTCGGGGAGCACGCTGGATGCCCGAGGGCTCAAGATTCCAGGACGTCCAAGTACTACTGCGACGTCACCACCGGATCGACGACCTCGTCACCGGCGTTCGCCCGGAGGACGCCGAGCAGCTCCGTCAGCCGAACGACGCCCTCGGCGGGCAGGCCCGGCCGCTCGAAGACCTCCACGTTGAGCCGCCCGGTCGCCTCCTCCACGACATCGCGCCCGGCATCGGTCAGCGACGCCAGGACGACCCTCCGGTCGTTGTCGCGCCGCAACCTCTCGACGTACCCCTGACGGACCAGGCGCTCGACCGCGCTCGTCACGCTCGTCGGATGCACCTGGAGCAGCGAACCCAGACGCGCCATCGGCATCGCACCGGAGCGCGCGAAGGAGAGCAGCCGCAGCACCTCATAGCGGGCGAAGGTGAGGCCCAGAGGACGCAGCACCGCCTCGATCCGTTCCATGAGCAACTGCTGCACCCGCACCACCGACGTGACCATGGCCATCCCGTCGGCGGCATCCGCCCACCCGTGGCGGAGCCACTGACTGTGCGCCTCGCGGATCGGGTCTCGGCCGAGCGTCATGCGGAACAGGCTACGACAGATTAGCTGGACGCCCTAGTATCCGTGTACGAGCGAAGAGAAGATCGTCATTGTTGACGGCACCCGGACGCCGATCGGGAGCTCCGGCGGCGTGTTCAAAGGCGTGCCCGCCCACGAGCTCGGCGCCGCCCACCGGCGCTGTCGCGTTCATTTCCCGCGCAACGTCTTCGCGGTGATCCCCAAGGACGCCGCGGAGACGGTGGCCGCGACCAGCCGCACGATCTTCACCCGGCCCACCGTCGAGGCTGTCCGCGCCCGGCTCGACACCGTCGCCGACATACTCTGACGGCGGTTCCCCAAGGGGAGGACGGTGTTCCCGTAGGCCAAGGTCGACCTCACCGCCTTCGCGGACTTCTCCGCGCGGCGTTGGAAGAAGATCCAGTCGACCAACCACTTGGAGCGGGTCAATCGGGAGATCGAGCGCCGCGTCGGCGTCGTCCAGATCTTCCCCGACCCCGGCGCCCTCGAGCGCCTCACCACCGCTGTGCTCATCGGGATGCACGACGAATGGATCGCCTTCCTCACCGCTGCCTCCCCGAAGGCAGCATGGACAGGATCTATCCAGCTGAAGACCGACCCGGCATGGTCACACCGCTACAGGGACATGACCGACAGTTCCGCCCTCCTGGCGGGCGTGCCCGTCCCGTTCCCGGCCCGCGCCCGGAAGCCACGCGAACGGGTCACCCGGAGCCCACCAGGAGGAGGGCGAAGTCGCCGTACTGGTACACGATCTGGTCTTCCGTCAACTCCCCGTCCTCGCGGTACCAGACAGCCACGCCCATCCCGAGGTCCAGAATCGCGTACGAGGCCAGGCGGGCCGATGCGACGTGGAAGCGTCCCGCGGCGACCCCGGCCTCGACCAGCTCGCGGAACGCCTTCTCGTACGCGGCGCGCCGGTCCAGGACCGCGGTGCTGTGCGGTTCTTCGAGGCTGCGGATCTCCCGGTTGCCGACGAATGCCTCGAGTCGGTGCCGCGCGTGATAGCGGACGTGGGCCTCGGTGGCGCGCCTGAGCCGTTCGGCGGGGTCCTCGGTCCCGGCGACAGCGGTCCGGTGGGCGGCGAGCAGCGCGTCCATCGTGCCGATCATGATCTGCGCGAGCAGCGCCTGTTTGGAACTGACGTGTTTGTACAGGCTCGGCCCGCGGACGCCGACGGCCGCACCGATGTCGGCCATGGTGGTGGCCTGGTAACCGCGCTGGGTGAACAGCTCCAGGGCGGCGGCGCGGATCGCGTGGGCACGCGGGGGGCTGCCGGCTGCCGGGGTGCCGCCGGGCCGGCTCGCAGCAGTGTCTCGATGCGTACGGGGCTGTGGCACGGAAGGCTCCTCGGCGTGGGTTGCGAGATTCAGCTAGCACATGCTAGCTGGATCACGGGCAGCCACGGCGGCGAATCGCTGCGGGCCTTGACAAGCCACACACCTGCCCGTTGTCATGTGGCTAACGTCTATTAGCCAAGCTGCCGGGTCGCGCAGTGCGCGAACCTGCCTGGCGTCAGGAGGCACCGTTGCCCGTGAACTCGGACCACAGCCCCGAGGTCGTGGATCTCGCCCGCCGTACGGCGGAGTTCGTCCGCGAGGTGGTGATCCCGGCCGAGGAGGAGTACGGCGGGGTCTCCGCCACCGGAGGGGAGGCGCTGCGGACGCGCCTTCAGGAGGCTGCCCGCGGGGCCGGGGTCTTCGCCCCGCACGTCTCCTCGGAATACGGCGGCCACGGTCTGGACATGCGCGGCCGCGCGCTGGTGTTCGAAGAGGCCGGCTACTCGCTGTTCGGTCCGCTCGCCCTGAACATCGCGGCCCCCGACGAGGGCAACATGCACATGCTGGAGGCGATCGCCACCCCGGAACAGAAGGAGCGCTACCTGCGCCCACTCGCCGAGGGCCGGGTGCGGTCGTGCTTCGCGATGACCGAGCCGGCGCCGGGTGCCGGCTCGGACCCGTCGGCGTTGACGACCCGCGCCGAGAAGGTGCCCGGGGGCTGGCGGATCGAGGGCCGCAAGTGGTTCATCACCGGCGCGGACGGCGCGGCGTACGCGATCTGCATGGCCCGTACCTCCGGTGAACCGGGGACTCGGGGCGGAGCGACGATGTTCCTCGTCGACGCCGACAACCCCGGGATGAAGATCGTGCGGCACATCGACACCCTGGACGAGGCCTTCTTCGGCGGACACTGCGAGGTGCTCTTCGACGGCTGTGTCGTGCCGGACGAGGCGGTGCTCGGCGAGGTCGACAAGGGCTTCGAGTACGCGCAGGTCCGGCTCGGCCCCGCCCGGATGACGCACTGCATGCGCTGGCTGGGCATCGCCCGCCGCGCCCAGGACATCGCGGTGGCCCGCGCCGCCGACCGGCAACTGTTCGGCTCCCGGCTCGCGGAACTCGGCATGGTCCAGCAGATGATCGCCGACAACGAGATCGACGTCGCCGCCTCGCGCGGACTGATCCTGCAGGCCTGCCGGGAGCTGGACCAGGGCCGCTCCGGGGCGCAGTCCACCGCGATCGCCAAGACGTTCACCGCCGAGGCGGTGTGGCGCGTCGTCGACCGGTCGCTGCAGATCTGCGGCGCGCTGGGCATCTCCGGGGACATCCTGCTCTCCCGCTTCCTGCGCGAGGTGCGCCCGTTCCGCATCTACGACGGCCCCTCCGAGACCCACCGCTGGGCGATCGCCCGCCGGGTCGTCCGACGCCACCTGGACGGCCGGACCGCGGGAGCGCAGCCGTGACCGCCGGGGCGACGAGCCCTCAGGGCCTGGACCTGGCGGCCCTCCAGCAGTACTTCGAGACCCGCGTACCGGACACCGCAGGGCCGCTGCGGGCCGAACTGCTGCACGGCGGCCGCTCCAACCTGACCTACCTGGTCACCGACGGCCGCTCCCGGTGGGTCGTGCGCCGCCCCCCGCTCGGCGTCCTGACGCCGTCCGCGCACGACGTGGGGCGCGAGTACCGGATCGTCGCCGCGCTGCAGGGCACCGGCATACCGGTTGCCCGGACGGTGGCGCTGTGCGAGGACCCCGACGTGCTCGGCGCGCCGTTCTGCGTCGTCTCCCACGTGGCGGGCACGGTGCTGCGCACCCACGACGACCTCCACGCCCTGCCCCAGACGGACATCGACAACTGCGCCGGCGCCCTCGTCGAGGTGCTCGCGCGGCTGCACGCCGTGCCGTACGAGAAGGCCGGGCTCACCGGCTTCGGCCGGCCCGAGGGCTACCTGACCCGGCAGGTCCGGCGCTGGCGCGACCAGTGGTCACGCGTCGCCACCCGCGACCTGCCCGACATCGACACCCTCCACCAGCGCCTGGCCGCCGAGGTGCCCGCCGAGAGCGGCGCAGCCATCGTCCACGGCGACTACCGCATCGACAACGCCATCCTGGATCCGGCCGACCCGGGGACGATCCGCGCACTCGTCGACTGGGAGATGGCCACCATCGGCGACCCGCTCGCCGACCTGGGCATGACCCTGGTCTACCGGGACCCCGCGTTCGACCCGGTACTGGGCGGCTCCGCCGCCTCCACCAGCAACCGGCTGCCCTCCCCCCGCGACCTCGCCGAGCAGTACGCCCGCGTCTCCGGCCGGGATCTGGGACGGCTCGCCTTCTACCTCGGCCTCGGCTACTTCAAGATCGCCGTGATCGCCGAAGGAATCCACGCCCGCCACCAGGCCGGAATGACCGTCGGCCACGGATTCGAAACGGTCGGCGACGCGGTGCCCCTGCTCGCGGCAGCGGGACTGCGCGCACTCGCGGAAGGAGGGACCTCGTGAACACCCGGGCAGTCGCAGCGGACTCCCCGGGAGAGGAACGCTCGGCCGCGCTCGTCACCGGAGCCTCCCGCGGCATCGGCCTCGGCATCGCCCAGGGCCTCGCCCGGGCGGGATACGACCTCACGATCACGGCCCGGGACGCCGAACTCCTGGAGAGGGCCGCCGATGACCTGCGGTCGTGGGGCGTACGCGTGCACCCGGTGGCCGGGGACATGGCCGACGAGGACGACATCCGCCGCATCGCACACGCACACACAGCGGCGCACCGCCGCCTCGACGTCCTCGTGATCGGAGCCGGAGTCGGCAGCGCGGGAGCCATCGGCAACGCGCCGATGCGCCGATTCGACAAGCAGTTCGCGGTCAACGTACGCGGCCCCCTGGTGCTCCTCCAAGAGACCCTTCCGCTCCTGCGCGAGACGGCTGCCCGCAACCCGGCGCACGGGGCGAAGGTGATCGCCCTGTCCTCCATCACCGGCCTCGCCCCCGAACCCGCCCTCTCCGCATACGGCGCAAGCAAGGCCGCACTGATCTCACTGTGCCGATCGGTCAACGCCGAAGTGTCGGCGGACGGAGTGTCCGCCACGGCGATCTGCCCCGGCTACGTCGACACCGACATGAGCGCGTGGATGCACGACCGCATCGACCCCACCGACATGATCCGCGTGGACGACGTCGTCCGCCTCGCCCTGGCCGTCACCCACTTGTCCGCACACGCGGTGGTCCCCGAGATCGTCGTCACCCGGCCCGGCGACCAGACCTGGCGCGCCTGACCCGGTGTCCCGCGCACCGCCACACGCCCCGGCCACCCACCGCATCACCCCGTGCTCACCCTGGTGTGGCTTCGACAGCCGGTGACCGCCGGCACTCCACCCGAAAGGCGGCGAACGTCCCGGGTCGGCGCAGGTCGTGGCGGTGGCGTCGGCGGACCCGGCGGCGGGTCATCGCGGTGCGGCAGGGCGAGCAGACGGAGTGTCCGGTGTGCGGCCGGTCATGGACGGTGGGGAGAACGGGCGGTGTCGGCGGTGCAATGCTCGAACCGCTGCCGGGTCCGGGCCTGCCGCCGGCGGCAGGCGTCACGGAGCAGCGTTGCTGGAACGCCGTGGCGCAACGCCTCGCACGCCTCACCAACCGTCCTCCTCAGCACGGGAGTCAGGGATCAGCGAGGGTGCTTCGAGCACCCCCGGTTCCCCGCTCTGCCTCCGCGTGTCGCGCCCCGGCCACCGTGGACGGTGACCGGGACCGACTGCCGCGTGACCGGTCACTGCGGGTGGCCGGGCCGGGCCACGGGGCAGGGTGGTGGTCACCATGGCCGACCGGTTCGGGCATGTCGCCCGGCAGCGCTACGCCCAACTCGTCACCCCGGCCCGCGAACTGATCGCGCAGGTCAGAAGGCACAGTCGTCTCCTGGTGACATCGCTTTGGAGATCGAGCCCATGCAGCAGGTGGGCAGGCCGATGCCGAACGGAACGGGCGCCGGGCTTCTTCGCGGGCCGGCCGGAGACTTCAGGGCGCGGTCGGCGTGCCGGAAGGGCGCGTGCCGGAAGGGCGGGGCCACCTGAGCCGCACGTTCCGCCTGTGCCCGCGGGCCGTGGCCATGCAGGCTCGCTCGAACACGGGCAGTCGCATCGGGCCGGGTTCACCGGTCGTGCTGGTCCGGTCCGCATGAGTTGCAAGGACATCCGGTCGCCGACGACGGTGCCGGGCAGCTCAGGTCTCTGCTGGGGAATCTCCCTCGCTCAAGCGGCGTAGGTGTAGAAGCCGCGGCCGCTCTTGCGTCCGAGGTGGCCGGCGGCGACCATGCGGCGCAGCAGGGCGGGCGGCGCGTACAGCGGCTCCTTGAACTCCTCGTACATGGACTCGGCCACCGCCTGAGCGGTGTCGAGACCGATGAGGTCGAGCAGGCGCAGCGGCCCCATGGGGTGGGCGCAGCCGAGTTCCATGCCCCGGTCGATGTCGTCCGGGACCGCGGAGCCCGCCTCCACCATCCGTACCGCGCTGAGCAGGTAGGGGACCAGCAGGGCGTTGACCACGAAGCCGGAGCGGTCGGACGCCTGGATGGCCTGCTTGCCCAGCTGCTGGGTGAGGTGCCGGGTGCGCGCCACGGTCTCTTCCGCGGTGGTGAGCGCGGGGATGAGCTCGACCAGTTGCTGCACGGGCACGGGGTTGAAGAAGTGCATGCCGATGATCTGCGCGGGGCGCTCGGTGGCGACGGCGAGGTCGATGATGGGGATCGAGGAGGTGTTGGTGGCCAGGATCGCTGCGGGGTCTTCGACTGCCTTGTCCAGGGCTTGGATGACGTCGGTCTTGATGTCGCGGTTCTCGGCGACGGCCTCGATGACGAACTGGCGGTCGGCCATGTCGCCGAGGTCGTGGGTGAAGGACAGCCTGGCGAGGGCCTGATCGCGCTGCTCCTCACTGAGCTTTCCGCGCCGTACGCCTTGGTCGAGGGAGGCGGTGAGACGACGGCGGCCCGCTTCGGCGGCGTCGTGTGTGGCCTCGGCGACGAGGACGTCGAGGCCGTTGCGGGCGGCGACTTCGGCGATGCCGGAGCCCATCAGACCGCAGCCGACGACGCCGAGACGGGTAACGGGGTCCATGTGAATTCCCAACTGGTGAGGAGTGGCAGGGTCGTTGCTGGGATCGGAGTCAGACATTGCGGCGGTACTGTCCGCCGACCTCGAAGAAGGCCTCGGTGATCTGCTGCAGCGAACAGACCCGGGCGGCGTCCATGAGGACTTCGAAGACGTTGCGGCCGCTGACCGCGGCGTCCTTGAGGTCGGCGAGGGCGGCCTGGGCCGGGGCGCGGTGGCGCTCCTGGAAGTCGAGAACGCGCTGCAGCTGGGACTTCTTCTCCTCCGCGGTGGCGCGCGCCAGCTCGAGGACGCCGGGCTCGGTGGTGTCCGCGTGGGGGTTGCGGAAGGTGTTCACGCCGATGATCGGCAGGCTGCCGTCGTGTTTGCGCTGCTCGTAGAGCATCGACTCGTCCTGGATGCGGCCGCGCTGGTAGCCGGTCTCCATGGCGCCGAGCACGCCGCCGCGTTCGTTGATGCGGTCGAACTCGGCGAGCACCGCTTCCTCGACCAGGTCGGTGAGCTGGTCGATGATGAACGAGCCCTGCAGCGGGTTCTCGTTCATCGCCAGGCCCCACTCCCGGTTGATGATGAGCTGGATCGCCAGCGCCCGGCGCACCGACTCCTCCGACGGGGTGGTGACGGCCTCGTCGTAGGCGTTGGTGTGCAGCGAGTTGGCGTTGTCGTAGATGGCGATCAGCGCCTGCAGGGTGGTGCGGATGTCGTTGAAGTCCATCTCCTGGGCGTGCAGGGAGCGTCCGGAGGTCTGGACGTGGTACTTCAGCTTCTGGGAACGCTCGTTCGCGCCGTACTTCTCCTTCATCGCGACGGCCCAGATCCGGCGGGCGACCCGGCCCAGCACGGAGTACTCGGGGTCCATGCCGTTGGAGAAGAAGAACGACAGGTTGGGGGCGAAGTCGTCGATGTGCATGCCGCGGGCCAGGTAGGCCTCGACATAGGTGAAGCCGTTGGCCAGGGTGAACGCGAGCTGGCTGATCGGGTTCGCGCCGGCCTCGGCGATGTGGTAGCCGGAGATGGACACCGAGTAGAAGTTGCGCACCTGGTGGTCGATGAACCACTCCTGGATGTCGGCCATCATCCGCAGGGAGAACTCGGTGGAGAACAGGCAGGTGTTCTGGCCCTGGTCCTCCTTCAGGATGTCGGCCTGCACCGTGCCGCGCACGGTTGCCAGCGCGTGCGCGCGCAGCCCGGCCGCCTCTTCGTCGGAGGGGTCGCGGCCCTCGGCGGCGCGGAACTTCTCGATCTGCTGGTCGATGGCGGTGTTGAGGAAGAACGCCAGCACGGTGGGTGCCGGACCGTTGATCGTCATCGACACCGAGGTCGTCGGCGCGACCAGGTCGAAGCCGTCGTAGAGGGCTTTCATGTCGTCGAGCGTGGCCACCGACACGCCGGAGGTGCCGACCTTGCCGTAGATGTCGGGACGCTCGCCGGGGTCACGGCCATAGAGCGTCACCGAGTCGAACGCGGTGGACAGCCGGGTGGCCGGCTGGTCCTCGGACAGCAGCTTGAACCGCCGGTTGGTGCGGAAGGGATCGCCCTCTCCGGCGAACATCCGTGCCGGGTCCTCACCGTCGCGCTTGAACGGGAACACCCCGGCGGTGAACGGGAAGTAGCCGGGCAGGTTCTCCCGGCGCCAGAACCGCACCAGCTCCCCGTGGTCGGTGAACCTCGGCAGCGCCACGCGGGGGACCACGTTGCCCGACAGGGACTCGCGGGTCAGCTTGGTGCGGATCTCCTTGTCCCGGACCTTCACGACCTGCTCGTCGCCGGAGTAGGACGCCACGACGGCGGGCCAGTTCGCGATCTGCTCCGTGACCTCGTGCGGGAGCTGCTTGCGGGCGTCCACGAGTAGCGAGGCCACGTTGCCGGCGTCGGAGCCGGCCCGGGCGAGTTCGCCCTGGACGACGTCCAAGCGCTGCACCCGCCGGGCCGCCTCGGCGAGGCGTTCGGTCTCGGCGTGGTACCTGCGGATCGTCTCGGTGATCTCGGCCAGGTAGCGCACCTGGCCCGCGGGCACCACCTGGCGGGTGCCGGAGGAGTGGCGTACGTCGACCGGTGCCAGCGTGCCCTCGGACAGCTCCAGCCCCTTCTCGGCCAGGGCGGTCCTCAGGTGCTGGTAGAGCGCGGTGACCCCGTCGTCGTTGAAGGTCGCCGCCGAGGTGCCGAACACCGGCATGTCCTCGGGCCTCTTGTCGAACGCCTCACGGTTGCGGACCAGTTGGCGGGCCACGTCGCGCAGGGCGTCCTTGGCACCGCGCCGCTCGAACTTGTTGATCGCCACCACGTCGGCGAAGTCGAGCATGTCGATCTTCTCCAGCTGCGAGGCGGCACCGAACTCCGGCGTCATCACGTACATCGAGGTGTCGACGAACGGCACGATCGCCGCGTCGCCCTGGCCTATGCCCGGCGTCTCCACGATCACCAGGTCGAACCCGGCGGCCTTGACCACGTCGATCACATCGGAAAGATGCTCGGGCAGCTCGTGGCTGCCGCGGGTGGCGAGACTCCGGAAGAAGACCCGGTCCCCGTCGAGGGCGTTCATGCGGATCCGGTCACCGAGCAGCGCACCGCCGCCGCGGCGGCGGGTCGGGTCGACCGCGATCACCGCGATGCGCAGCCTGTCCTGCTGGTCGACACGGAACCGGCGCACCAGTTCGTCCGTCAGCGACGACTTCCCGGAGCCGCCGGTACCGGTGATGCCGAAAACCGGCGTGGCCCGGGCCGCCGCCGCGGCACGCAGCTGGGCCAGGAAGTCCGCGGGCAGTTTGCCGAGTTCGGCGCCGGTGATGGCGCGCGCGACAGCGGACCAGTCGCCGGCCAGAACGGCGGCCGCGTCGGCCGGCTTGCCCTCCCAGAGGTCGAAGTCGCATTCCTTCAACACCGAGTTGACCATCCCGGCGAGGCCCATCCGCTGGCCGTCCTCCGGAGAGAAGATGGTCACCCCGCTGGTGCGCAGCCGGGTGATCTCCTCGGGCACGATCACGCCCCCGCCGCCGCCCACCACGCGGATGTGCTCCGCTCCCCGCTCGCGCAGCGAAGCGACCAGGTACTCGAAGTACTCCACGTGCCCGCCCTGGTAGGACGAGACCGCCACACCGTGTGCGTCCTCCTCCAGCGCCGCGTCCACGACCTCCCGCACCGACCGGTTGTGCCCGAGGTGGATCACCTCGGCGCCCTGGGACTGGAAGATCCGCCGCATGATGTTGATGGACGCGTCATGCCCGTCGAACAGGGCCGAAGCGGTGACCAGGCGGACGGGGTGCAGGGGACGGTGCAGATCGCTCATGGGGTGCCCTCACAACAGGTGGCGGGAGGCGGATCGAAAGAGATGCTAGGACGTCCTAGTAAATTATGAGAGGTGCCGGCGATGTGATCACCAGCACAGGACGGCGAACACCACGTTGCCGGGTGAAGGCGGCGGCTGACGGGAAGGAGGCCCTCTCCCCGCCGGGGTCGGGTGCCTGCGCGGAGGACGCGGGACAGGCCCAGGGACGCGGTCCTTACGGCCGGAACCAGTTGGACGGGGCGGCCGCCGGGGGAAGCTCGCGCTTGCCCGCCGACGCGTCGACGTCCTGTGGGCCCTCCTCCCTGATCGACGGTGCTACCAGGTCACACCACCGGCGACTACGGCCACTTGGCGACAGCATCAGGAGTGCTCTACCTGGAGGACTCGTTCAATCCGAGGTGGCCAGGGCCAGCACCTCGGCGCGGTGCAGGTTCCAGGTGTGCGGGTCGGGGAACTGCTCCGGGTCGCGGTTGGCGCCGTTGTAGCTCGTCCAGACCTTCGCGCCGACCTCGAGCGGGGTCCCGCCGAGCTCGGTGTCACGTGTCACCGTCCGCTGAAGCGCCGTCACGTTGGCGAACATCCTCAGCCCCTCCTCCACGGCGGCGGGGACGAGGCCGGGGTCGGCGACCAGCTCGACGAGGTCGTCGGGGTGGGTGGCCAGGTGGTGGACGATGCCGCTGAGGATGGTCCCCACCGACTCGGTGCCGGCGATCGCCAGCGGCACGACCACCGCGGTGCGCTCGGCCAGGGTCGGCTCGCGGCCGCCGATCTCCTTGACCGTGCAGACGGCGCTGACCAGGTCGTCCGGAATCGGGTCGGCCATCCGCCGCAGGACCAGTTCCTCGGCTGCCTTGTTGATGCTCACGAACGCCTGCGCCGCGATCTCGGCGGTCTCGCCGACGAACAGGTCGTGGCTCCAGTGCATCCAGTCCTCGATCTCCTCTCTGGAGCCGCGAAGGGCCTCTGCCCGGGCATGCTCCTGCGCGCAGTCACGGGTCCGCGTCCGGTGGGTCGCAAGAGCGCGCCGCGATCCGTTCGGTGGACGCCTGGGCGGTGGCCAGGTCGCGGGGGTAGGTGCGGGTGGCCACCACGCCGAGCAGACCGGCGGCGATCAGGGCGAGGAGGAAGAAGAGCAGCGTGTATTCGAGTCCGGTGCCGCCGTCGCCGCCCTGGTTACCGAAGACGTGCGCCGAGAAGTAGCCGAACAGGGTGGGGGCGGCGGCCTCGCCCAGGGTGCGCAGCATCGTCCGTACGCCCTCGCCGGTGCCCCACAGGTAGGGCGGGAGGATGTCGAGCCGGGCGGCGTCCAGCGGGGGGTTCGCCGCGCCGAGGAACAGCGTGCCGACGACCAGCAGCGGCAGGGCGAGAGCGAGGGAGGTCGCGTGGATGGCGGGGGCGAACAGGAGCGGCACCGTCAGCATGCAGACGGTGGGCACCAGAGCCCGGGCGTTGACCCGCCCGCGGCGCAGCAACCGGTCGGCGATCCGTCCCCCGGACAGGACCCCGGCCAGTATCCCGATGCCGACGACCAGCACCAGGGAGGTGGCCACGGACGTGGTCACGCCGTAACGGTCGGTGGTGTAGATGGTGGCGAACGAGCGCAGTCCGGCGAAGTAGAAGTAGCCGAGCGCGGAGGCCAGGATGAGGATGAGGTTGGTGCGTACCCGCAGGACGTAGCGGATGGCCCACCAGGTGGGCTTCCGGCGCGGGTCGGAGTGCAGGACGAGGTTCTCGTGCGGCTCGACCTGTGCGCGCCGCACCGCCCGCCCGGCGGGATCCCCGTCCCGGCCGCGCCCGGCACCGGCCTCCCGGGCCCGTTCCCCGTCACGCGCGGCTGGACCGTCCTCGTGCCCGCTTCCCGTGCCGTCCTCGGCCCCGGCCCCGGCCGTGACGTTCTGCGCAGGACCGTCGTGCGGTCGTGGCGCGTCCCGTTCGTCCGTGATGTTCTCCTGGCCCGTCTCCAGGCGGGACTGCCCGCCGCGCGCGGGCTCGGGAAGGCGGCTGACGAACCAGACGACGACGCCGGCCGGGATGATGAGCCACCAGAAGGCGAAGCGCCAGGACAGGGCCGAGCCGATCGAACCCGACAGGGCGAAGCCGAGGCCGGTCCCCACCAGTTCGCCGGCGAGGATGAGTCCGTAGAGCCGGGCCCGGTCCTTGACCGGGAAGAAGTCGCCCACCAGGGAGGCGATGGTGGGGCCGGCGGTCGCGCTGACGGCCCCGAGAGCCGCGCGGGAGGCCAGCAGCCACGCGTAGGAACCACTGGCGCCGGCCAGGAACATCGCCACGGCCCACAGCGCGACGCTGAGGGCGAGCAGCCGGGTGCGCCGGGTGCGGTCGGTGAGCAGGCCGACCGGAACGGTGAACGCGGCGCCGGCCAGGGCGACCACGGTCACCAGCAGCCCGATCTGGGTGTTGCCGATACCGAACGCGCTCTTGAGCTGCGGGGCCATCGCCGACACGGTGCCCTTGTCGGCGCCGTCCACGGCCAGGGCGCCGGCGAGGGTGAGAACCACCCTCGATTGGGCAGGGCCGCCCAGGAGACGGGACGCCCGTGTCATGACCGCGTCGACGATGCGGCGCGGTTTCATCCGGTGCCCTGCGGCCGCGCGGCGCCACTCGAGCCCTCCCCGGCCTGACCGGCCTGTTCCCGCCCGCCCGACGTGTCGCTCAGCAGCGGGGAGCGGGACAGCGCCATCACCGCCGTCCCGGCCGCCGCGGCGCACCCGACCGCCAGCAGGATGAACAGGCCGCCTCGGACCTGCTCATGGAAGATCAGCACGCCCCAGAGGATGCCGATCACCGGATCGACCATGGTCAGGCCGGGCTGGGTGGCCAGCAGGCCGCCCGCGTTCATCGCCGACTGCAGCAGGAACATCGCGCAGCCGCCGACCGCGATCATGGCCCACAGCTCCCAGCCCGTGAACACGGCGACCAGACCACGGGAAGAGGTGTTCGTCACCGCCTTGATCAGCGCGGCGGTCAGCCCGAAGGCGCATCCGGTCGTCGCCCCGAGGAGGGCTGCCCTGCGAGTGCCCGATGTGCCTCTCGCCCACAGGACACCGACCGCGATCAGCAGCGCGTTGACCCCTCCGCCGACCAGCCATCCGATCCACGAGACCGACGAGGGCCTGCCGTGACCGGGCCCGAGTGCCAGCAGCAGCCCAGCCACACCGGCCGCCATGACCCCCGAGGCCACCCACTCGCGGCGGCCCATCCTGCTCCCGAAGAAGAAGCCGGACAGGATCAGCGCCGCCGGCAGATCCAGCGCGAGCAGCGGCTGCACCTCCGAGATCGGCCCCGATCCCAGGGCGACCGCCTGCAGCAGGAAACCCGCGATCAGCGACAGCACGCCGCCGAGCCAGACCGGCCGGTGCAGCAGGTGCCACACCAGGCGCAGGCTGAGGTTCTGCTCAACGGACTCCTCCCGGGCGGCCTTGCGCTGCAATGCGGACGCCAGGGCGTTGGCCAGGGCAGCCAACACCGCCAGCAGGGGACTCAGCAAGGCTCGACTCCTCGGCCCATGGGGAACGCGCCCTCCACTGGTTGACCAGACCCGACGGCATCAGACCCCTTGCGACGCAATACGGACATAATGCGTCAGCGTGCCCGTTGTCCTCCATGGCCGGCCTCTGTGGTGTCGCGATTCGTTCGTTCTTTCTGGTCGGTGCGGGGGGTGAGCTGGGCCGATCAGTCGGTCGGTCGGGGCCGGCGGTGAACCGCCCCGGCTCGCATGGGGACCCTGATGTGCCCCGGCTTACGTGGAGTCGAGTTGCTGGAGTCCAGTGCCCTGCGCCGCCTGGGCCGCGGGCCGCCGCGTGCGGCGGCGGACCGTCGGTCGGCGTGACCCGCTACTCGTCCTCGGACAGCGTGATGGCGCCCACGGGGCAGGCGCGGGCGGCCTCCCGGACCAGCGGGTCGCCGGCTCCGTCCTCCCGGCCGGGCAGCAGGGCGCTGAAGCCGTCGTCGTCCTGGGTGAACACTCCCGGCGCGGTCAGGGCGCACTGTCCGGCGCCGATGCAGCGGTCCTTGTCGATCTCGATGTGCATGACGGCGGCCTCTTACCAACTGACGGGGAGTTCCAGCATCCCCTGGATGGTGTTGCCGGGTTTGAAGGGGATCTCCTCCGGCGGGGCGGCGAGCCGGAGCCCGGGCAGCCGTTCGAGGAGCGCGCGCAGGGCGATCTCCAGCTCGGTGCGGGCGAGGTTCTGGCCGAGGCACTGGTGGATGCCGAAGCCGAAGGCGACGTGGTGACGGGTCGAGCGGTGGAAGTCGAGCGTGTCGGGCGCCGGATAGACGTCCTCGTCGCGGTTGATGACGGAGGTGGAGAAGACCACGCCGTCCCCGGCCCTGATCGTGGTCCCGGCGATCTCGATGTCCTCGGTGGCCAGCCGCAGCAGCCCGTCCGCGATGGACAGCATCCGCATGAGTTCCTCGATCGCGCCCGGCAGCAGCGAGGGGTCGGCGCGCAGTTCGGCCAGCCGGTCGGGGTGCAGCAAGAGCGTGTAGGTGCCGAGGGAGATCATGTTGGCCGTGGTCTCGTGGCCCGCGACCAGGAGGATCATCGCCAGCGCGGTCAGCTCCTCGCGGTCCAGCTCGCCCTCGCGCAGCCGCTGCTGGACGAGTTCGTCCAGCAGGCCCTCGCCGGGCTGCCGCTGCTTGTGGTCGATCAGTTCCTCCAGGTACGCCGCCAGCCGGTCCCGGGCGTCCTGCGTCTCCTCGGCCGTCGATCCCCGCAGCAGCCGCCTCGACTGCTCCTCGAAGAACTCGTGGTCGGCGTAGGGCACGCCGAGCAGGGCGCAGATCACCATGGACGGAACCGGCAGCGCGAAGGCGCGCACCAGGTCGACGGGCGGCCCCTGCTCGATCACCGCGTCCAGCAGTTCATCGACGATCTCCTGGATGCGCGGCCTCAGCTCGGTGGCGCGCTTGAGGGTGAAGCTCGGGATCATCATCCGCCGCTGGGTGCGGTGCTCGGGGTCGTCGACGCCCAGGAGTGCCGGCTTGCGATCGCGGAGCGCGGCGAAGCGGGGGGCGGTGGCGGGGAAGCCCGAGCGGGTGCGGTCCGTGGACAGCCGGGGGTCCGCCAGCAGGTCGCGGGCGACGGCGTGGCCGGTCACGAGCCAGGCCGGGCGGCCGTCGTAGAGCTGGATGCGGGCCAGTGGCCTGGCGTTGCGCAGCGGGTCGTACCCGGTGGGCGGGTGATAGGGGCAGGTCCGGTCCTGGGGGAAGGAGACGGGCTCGGACAGTTCGGTCAGGTCTGTCATGGAAGACCTCGCAGACGAAGGATGCGTCGTGCCGATCTTCTATAGATGCCCGGCGCACCCAGGTGCACGACATGAAGTTCGGCCAGATCGGGGCCCTGCGGGACCTGGCTGGGAACCACCCGTTTCGCATGGTAGTTCGGTTGCCGCCCGAACGGCACGGGATACAGGATCCGGCCGTGTCCACGACCGATGTGTTCTGGTCGCTGCCGCCACCGACCTCTCCGCGGTCAGGTCCCTCTCCACGTCGGCGAGCCGGGTGTGGCCCTGCTGGCTGTCGTCGGGCACCAGATGTGCACCCGAGGACATCGCCGCTTCGTCCGTACGCCTCGTCTCGTTCAGCCGGAGGCGGTTGACCACGGGAAAGGGCAGGGAAACGGCCTGCCGGGACGAGCGGAGCACGGCGACGAAAAGGCACACGATGACTCTGTGTATCCACTCGGACGGGTGACGTGAAGAGGCGGTGGTGTGCGGGTGCGGGTGGCATGAGGAGCGTCCGCACCCAGAAGGGTGCGCCCCGAAAGGAGGACATCGTGTTCCGCCATTCGACACGTACGTTCGCAGTGGGTCTGTCCGCACTGACCGCCGCCGCCGCGCCGGCGGCGCCGGCCCTGGCCGCCCCGGCCGGAGGGGCGCCGCCCCCGGCGCCGCACACCGCCGCCCGGGCCCTGCACACGCAGACCATCGCCGACCTGACCACCGCCATGCGGGACTCGGGGTACGCCTACGCCGCCTACGGTCTCTTCGCCGCCGAGGCCGACCGCCAGGGCCTCCCGGCCGTCGCCCGGCTCTTCCGCAGCACGGCGCAGACCCAGCTGGACAAACACCTGCGCGAGGCCGCCACCCTGGCCGGAACCGTCGGATCGAACGCGGCCAACCTGCGCCAGGCCATCGAGGGCGAGACCTACGAGCACGAGGTCATGTACCGCCGCTTCGCCGAGCAGGCCCGCGCGGACGGGGACCTCGAGGCCGCGAAGCTCTTCGACGAGATCGCCGCGGACGAGGGCCGCCACCGCAACGCCTTCCGCACCGCCCTCGAGGTCGTGAACACCGGCCGCGGCACCATCCCGGCGCCGCCGAAGGCGGACGTGGTGCCGGTGCCCGCCGGGCTGCCGAAGGTCAAGGCCGCCCGCACCAAGGCCAACCTGGACACCGCCCTGCACGGCGAGGGGCTCGCCCACGCCAAGTACATGCTCTTCGCCGCCCACGCCCAACAGACCGGCAACGCCGCGCTGGCCCGCCTGTGGGAGGGCACGGCCGAAGTCGAACTGCACGAGCACTTCGCCGGGGAGGCGGTGCTGGCCGGTCTGGTGCGCGAGACCAGGGAGAACCTGCGCGAGGCCGTCACCGGGGAGCGTCACGGGGCGACCATGGTGTACCCGGGGTTCGCCGAGCGGGCCACCGCCGTCGGCGACAGCACCGCCGCCCGCTTCTTCCGCGACACCGCCGCGGACCAGGCCCGGCACGCCGCCGCCTTCCAGAAGGCGCTCGACCAGCTGGGCTGACCGCCCGGGCCCCGCCCGGAGGGCCGCACGCAGGGCGCGAGGCGGTCCGGCCGATGCCTCACCGGGGCCGGCCGGACCGCCTCCGGCGCGTCACCGCCCGGCGCCGGACCGGCTCGTCGAGAAACGGCCCTGCCAGGCCGCCTTCGCACCCGAGTCACCGATCCGGTACACCTGGACGGCCGCGCCGACGGCCACGACCAGGGCGAGAGTGACCGGCCCCATGACCGGCAGCACCCGGCTGAGCCCGCGCGCCGCCGCAGACCACAGCGCACGGACCACGAGCGCCGACGCCGTCAGTGGGACCGGCGCCGCTGCGCGTGACCGAAGAGGGGATCGGGTGTGGCACCGGTGGGGTCGGGCAGCCGGAGCCCGTTGCCAACCCCCGGCCCCCTCAGAGGTCGTCAGGGGGTTGTTCGCGCCGAGGCTTCGGCGGCGGCTCGAAGTGCACCCGGACCTTCTGGAAGCCCTTGAACGTCTCGGTGACTGCGTAGGACTGGTAGGCGCGGCGGTCACCCGCGCTGAGGTGCACTCGGTCCGTGAACGGCGTCAGCAGGCTCCGCGGCCACAGCCGCAGCAGCCGGACGGCTCCGACCTCGGCAGCCGTGATGAAGATGAGTGCCCCCACGTAGAGCCAGGCGAGCAGCCCCAGGACGATGCCGAACAGGCCGTAGGTGGCTGTGCTCCCGTGCAGGACATGGCTGACGTAATAGGTGCCCACCCATTGCAGCCCCTGCCACGCGCAGGCAGCGCCGAGCGCGATCATGACGAGTCCGCGCAGCGGCAGCTCCCGCTGCGTCAGCAAGCGGTAGCTCACGAGGAGCAGCGAGGTGGTGAGGCCCACGGACGCCACCGTGGCGGCGATCCAGGCCCCGCCCCACAGCCGCGCGCCGAACAGGTACGTCTGCGAGGCCACCACGGACAGCAGGGTGAACGCGCACAGTCCGAGTGCCAGGATCAGCAGGAACAGCAGTCCTTTGAGCCGTGAGCGGAAGGGGTCCGGCCGGGCGTGCCGGGGCACTGCCCAGATCTTGTTGAGGGCGTACTGCGCTGCCTGGGCCACGCCCAGAGAGCCGTAGATGCTGCCCGCGATGCCCACGGCGAGTGCGGTACCGCTGCCGTGGAAGGAGTGGATGTTGCCGGCGATCTGGTCGCCGATGACGGGGAACTTGCTCAGGGCCGAGTCGAGGACCCGCTGGCGCAGGGCGGGATCGTTGCTGAGGAAGGTGCTCAGGACGGTGACGAGGATGAGGAGGAGCGGGAAGAGGGAGAGGAAGCCGTAGTAGGTGAGGAGGGCGGCGAGGTACAGGGCTTGGTCGTCGTAGAACTTGTACAGCACGGCGAGTGGCAGTCCCACCCAGCGGTGACCTCGCTGGTAGCGGTCCAGACGCTCGTGGAGTGTCATCGTTCGCGCCTTTCCCGAGGCCCGGGGCGTTCGTTGTGCCAGGCGATGGCGCGTCCGGTCTCAGGTTCGTGCAGCCCGGTCCGGCGTCCCGGTCGCTCAGGGGTGAGGACGGACGGGCCGGCGGTTCGGCTGCCGGCACACCTGCACCGGCCGTCCACGCACGTCGGAGGACCGGCGTCGGGGAGATCTCACATCCGTTCCTTCAAGCCCGCCCGGAGCAGCCAGGCGTTCACGGGCCGCGCGGTGAAAAACCGAGCACCATTGACACCTGCATCAGCATCCAGTATGCGGCCGACGTCTTCGGCAGCCCCGGGGAGAGGATGACCTCCTGACCGGCCTTCGGCTCCGAAGATCCAGGCCGAGCCGAGCCGACCCGGTCCGGCCGCCCCACCGCCGCCTCCACGGTCCGGGAGATCCTCCACGCCGCGAGTGTCGCCCCGGCGCCGCGCTCGGCACGAGGCTGCGGGCACCGGAGTCACCGCCCGGAAGTGGGCCGGGCACCGCGCGCGGACCCTCACCGCCGGCCCGGGCATGCGCATGAAGTCCCCGCGGTTCCTGCCGCGGGACCGCGACGGCACGTACGGTGCGGCGTGCGACGCGGTCTTCGGGGCCGGGGAGCCGGGAGGTGCTCTTGGGCGCCCCGCGGGTTCCCCGGACGAACGCCCTCGGCGAGAGAATCAGCGGCAGCATCCGATGCGAGACGCTCGACCACGTCCTGATTGGGAACGAGACCCGCACCCACCAGATCCTGGCCGCCTGCCGGCGGCACCACCACGCCCACCGACCTCGCCGGGCCCGCCGGCGACTACCGCCCGATGCCGAGAGGAACGGTCCGACGTCGCAGTGCACGCCCTCGACGCCCGTCGGGTGCTGCGGGCCCGGGCTCCTCGGCGGCGTGATCGGCGAGTACGGCCGCACCGCTCGGCCGGCGACGACGACTTTTCGAACGGCACGGGGGACACCCGACCCGAGCGCGCTCGGGTCGGGTGTCCCCCGTGCCGGGAACGAGAGCCATGCGTCAGGACGGGGGCTGGAGGACCGTGTCGATGACGTAGACGGTGGCGTTCGCGGTCTTGATGTTGCCGCAGACGATGTTCGCCTTGCCGTTGACCTTGAAGTCGGTGCCCGAGCCCGACGTGGTCAGCTTGCCGCCTTCCACCGTCGTGAAGGAGCCCTTGGGGAGTTCGTTCGGGGTGATCTGCTGGTCCACCACGTGGTAGGTCAGCACCTTCTTCAACTGCTCCTGATTGCCGAGCAGCGAGTTGAGCTGCGACACAGTCACCTTCTGGAAAGCCTGGTTGTTGGGGGCGAAGACGGTGATGTCGGTTTTCCCGTCGAGGGTGCCGATCAGGTTCGCCCTGGCCGCGGCTGCGACCAGCTGGCTGAGTTGCGGGTATGCGGCCGCAGCCTCTATGAGCTTGTCCTTGGAGGTGTCGGCCTTCTGGGAGAGCGCCGAACAGCCGGGGCCGAACGTCCCCGACGGGCTGGGAGACGCATCCTGTGCGTGGCTCTGCGCCGCCAGACCTCCGAGCGCGAGCGGGATGGCGACCACAGCTGCCGCGGCGGCTTTCGCTGTACGCATGCGGGTGAACCTCATCGCAACCTTCTTCCCGTGGAGGCGTGAACACTGCAGAGGTTTGGACTGCGGAAGTCTTCGTTTCCGTTGGGCGGGGTAGGGGGCGGCTGCTGCGCCCGGCCTCGGGCCATCATCACCCGGTCACTCAGCGAGCGTATTAGCAGGCGCTGGTGACCGCATCTCGAAGCCCGGAAGCGGTGAACGCCCCGCCCCGCTGAACTGCGGCCTGCCGGATTCGCGGTATTGACGCCTTCAGGTGCTGCAGCCAGTGTCTGACGACCGCGCTTGCGAAGCGAACCACCTGGCCCGGCTCTCTCGGAGATCTTGAAGCTATCGAGACCGTCCGCTGACGTCCCGTCAGGAATTCAGGCGAGGGGTACCGCGCTGATCCGGGAAGTCCTGGAACGCGGTCGGCGAAAGCCCGCAGTGCGGGCGCTTTCACGGGAGTTGGTGCACATCACCCCGGTGCAAGGGGTGCGGTCCTGGCGAAGGAGTGGATGAGGGCCCCGGTTCAGTGGCGTGCCGCGCGGACGCCGAGAGCGGTGACGGCGGCTCCCAGGAGGGCGGCGGCCGAGACGCGCAGGGCACGCTCCCGCCACGGCGGGGTGGGCCGCGAGGGGCCGTTCCGCTCGGGCCGACCGGGCACGGCGTGCGGGCTTCGTCCTCGGGGGTCTCGGGCCAGCTTCATCACCTCGGCGACGTGCAGTGCCCGTCGTCCGGTGCCGGCGTCCTCGATCTGCGTCTTGCAGGAGAAGCCGTCGGCCACCACCAGGCAGTCGTCCTCGGCGTCCCGTACGGCGGGCAGGAGGGCCTGCTCGCCGCAGTCCAGGGAGATCTCGTACTTGCCGGACTCGAAGCCCCAGGATCCGGCCAGGCCGCAGCAGCCGCCCTGGAGGTCGTTCACCTCCAGGCCCATGTCCTCCAGCAGTTGGCGGTCGGGACTCATTCCGCCGGTGGCCCGCTGGTGGCAGTGTCCCCACAGGAGCGCCTTGCCGTCGAGGGCGGGCGGCCGGATGCCGAAGGTCTGGAAGAACTCCGCGAAGTGGTAGGCGTTGCGGGTGAGCCGCTTGGCGTCGTCGTCGTGCGGCAGCAGTTTGGGCAGCTCGTCCTTGAAGACGGCCAGGCAGCTGGGTTCCATGCCGACGACGGGCGTTCCGGCCCGCAGTTCGGGCCGCAGGACGTCCAGCACCCGGTGCAGGTAGCGTTCGGCGGCGTCCAGGAAGCCGTAGTCGTACAGCGGCCGGCCGCAGCAGATGTGCTGCTCGGGCATGATGACCCGCCAGCCCGCCGCCTCGATCGCCTCCACGCACGCCACACCGACCTGGGTGTGGAAGTGGTTGTTGAACGTGTCGGGGAAGAGGACGACGGGCCGTCCGGTCGGGTTGGCGGTGCCGCCGCGTCGGGCGAACCAGTCCTGGAGCGTCATCGGCGCGAACCGGGGCAACGGACGCCTGCGGTCGATGCCCGCGACCAGCTTGGTCAGCCGGGACAGCCCCGGAGTCCGGGTGGCGATGTTGGCCAGCTCGGGAACGCGTGAGGCGATCCGGGCGGCCTGGTCGATGAAGCCGAAGGCGTAGGCGTACCGGGGGCGCCACCGCCGGGCCGACTTGAAGTGGTGGTGGAGGAACTCCGCCTTGTAGGTGGGCATGTCGACGTTGACGGGGCAGTCGTTGGTGCAGCCCTTGCAGGCCAGGCAGAGGTCGAGTGCGTCCTTGACCTCCTTCGACTGCCAGCCGTCGGTGATCACGTCGCCCTTGAGCATCTCGTACAGCAGCCAGGCCCGGCCGCGGGTGGTGTGCTTCTCCTCGCGGGTCACCTGGTAGCTGGGGCACATCGTCGTCTCGGCCCGCGGGACGCGGCACTTGCCGATGCCGACACAGCGCAGGGTGGCGTGGGCGAAGTCGCCGCCGTCCTCCGGATAGGCGAACTTGAGCGGGATGCGCGGGGGGTTGTAGTCGGTGCCGAGTTTGAGGTTCTCGTCCATCCGGTAGGGGTCGACGACCTTGCCGGGGTTCATCTTGGCCTGCGGGTCCCAGACGGCCTTGAACTCCCGCATGGCCTGGACCAGTTCGGGACCGTACTGCTTCTCCAGCAGTTCACCGCGCTGCTGGCCGTCCCCGTGCTCGCCGGACACCGACCCGCCGAGGGCGACGACCAGGTCGGCGGCGTCCTCGATGAACGTCCGGTACGTGGCCAGGCCGTCGGCGGTACGGAGGTCGAAGCTGAGCCGGCAGTGGATGCAGCCCTGGCCGAAGTGCCCGTACATGGCGCCCTTGATGCCGTGTCGGTCCATGACCTCGCGCAGCTTGCGCACGTACTCGCCGAGCCGGTCGGGCGGGACGGCGGAGTCCTCCCAGCCGGGCCAGTGGTCCTTGCCGTCGGGCGGGAACGCGGTCGAGCCGAGTCCGCCCTCCCGGATCGCCCACAGGTGCTCGCTGGTGCCGCCCTCCTGTGTGCTCCTGGCGACGCGGATGCGGTCGCGGGCGTAGCCCTTGTCGTCCGTGAGCCATGTGATGAACCGGTGGGCCCGGTCGACGGACTCCTCGGTGGTGTCCGCGCCGAACTGGACGACGAGCCAGGCCCCGCCTCCCCGGCGCGGGAGCTCCTTGATGTCCTCCAGGTTCATGTTCTGTTCCTGCTGGTCCCGGATGAGCTCGTCGTCCAGTGCCTCCAGGCCGATCGGCCGCCACTGCTCGACGATCTCCTCGCAGTGCTCGGCCGCGTCGGCGAGGTCGTCGTACTCCACCACCACGGTGGTGCGCTGCAGCAGGGCGGGGGTGAGCTTGAGGACGGCCCGCAGCACCGTGGCGCAGGTGCTCTCGGTGCCGACCAGGGCGCGGGCGACGTTGAAGCCGCGTTCCGGCAGGAGCTCGTCGAGGTTGTAGCCGGAGACCCGGCGCGGCACCTGCTTCTCCGAGGGGAACCCGGCCCGGATGGCGTCGGCGTACTTGTCCCGCAGGTCGCGCAGTGCGGTGTAGATCTCGCCCTTGCGGCCGCCCGCGGCGATGATCTCGTCGACCCGCTCCTCCTCGTCGACGCCGACCCAGAACCGTGCGCCGTCGTAGGTGACGATCTCCAGGGCCTCGACGTTGTCGCTGGTGCGCGGGCCGGGGCCGTACAGCTGCGACTGCACCGAGTGGATGCCGCAGGAGTTGTTGCCGATGTTGCCGCCGATGACGCACCGGGAGTGGGTGGAGGGGTCGGGTCCGAAGATCAGGCCGTGTTCGCCGGTGTGGCGGTTGAGCTCCTCGTTGATGACGCCCGGCTCGCAGGTGACCAGGCGACGCTCGAGGTCGATCTCGCCGATGGCGGTGAGGTATTTCGAGTGGTCGATGACGACGGCCTCGTTGACCGTCTCGCCGGACAGGCTGGTGCCGCCGCCGCGGTTGAGGACGGGGGCGCCGAAGCGGTGGCAGATCCTGTGCACCGCCACGACGTCGTCCAGGGTGCGCGGTACGACGACCCCCACCGGCACCTGACGGAAGTTGGACGCGTCCTGGGCGTACAGGCCGAGCGTGCCGGTGTCGAAGCGGACCTCGCCCTCGACCGCCTTGTGCAGCGCCCGCTCCAGCTTCCCGACGTCGATGGTCTGCCGGGCGCGTGGCGGTCCCGCGATCCCCGGGTCGGTCTTGGCGGGTACGTCCCGCTCCGTGCCGTGTGTCGCTCTGGCCATGGGTGTCCACTCTCCTCTGCCGTCCTGGTCAGGACGGTTGCGTCCCGTGAACGCGGTAGGGCTCCGCGTCGGCCCACTTGACGTCCAGGCCGAGTCCGGGACGGTCGGTGTCGGGCCGCAGTGCGCCGCCGACGGGCGACAGGGTGCCGTCGAACAGCAGGTGTTCGACGCGCACGTGATCATGGAAGTACTCCAGGTGCCGCAGTCGACGCACGGCGCAGAAGGCGTGCGCGGACAGCGCGGGGGCACAGTGCGCGGACAGGTCGAGGTGCCGGGCGGCCGACAGACCGGCGACCTCCAGCACACCGGTGATGCCCCCGCACCGGGTGATGTCCGCCTGCAGGCAGTCGACGGCGGGCCCGTCGGTGAGGTTGACGAAGTCCTGGGCGGTGAAGGCGTACTCTCCCGCCGCGATCTCCAGCCGTTCCGGCCCCCGGTCGCGCAGCATCCGCAGCCCTTCGAGATCGGCTGAGGTGACGGGTTCCTCGAACCAGCGCACGTCCCACTCGTCGTGGAACCGCCGCGCCCAGTACAGGGCCTCCTTGCGGGCGAGTGCGCCGTTGGCGTCGGTGAACAGTTCCGGTTCGTCACCGATCGCCTTGCGCACGGCGGTCAGGCGGTCGGCGTCGCGTTCCGGTTGCCGGGAGGTCTTCAGCTTCACCCGCGGGATGCCCTGGCCCACCCAGCCGGTGAGCTGGTCGGTGAGGCGGTCCAGGGGGTAGTTGGTGAAGCCGCCGCTGCCGTAGACCGGCACCCGGTCGTGGCAGGCCGGGAGGAGGTGCACCAGCGGAAGGTCCAGCAGTCTGGCCTTGAGGTCCCACAGCGCCACGTCCACGGCGGAGACCGCCATGCTCCCGACGCCGGGACGCCCGGCGTTGCGGATCCGCGCGCCCATCCGCTGCCACAGCGCCGCAGGCGAGGAGACGGGCTCGCCCTTGATCACCGGAGTCAGTCCCGAGTGCACGAACGAGGCGACCGAGGCGTCCCCGTAGGTGTAACCCAGTCCGGTCCTGCCACCGGCGTGCACCCGGACCAGGACCAGGGTCGTGGAGTCCCACTCCAGGGTGCCGTCCTGCTCCCTGCCCTCGGGACCGTCGGTGGGGACCTCGAAGGCGTGGACGTCGACCGCGTCGACCGTGCACCCCTCCAACGACGTCGTGTCGTCCCGCATCAGTGGCGCCCCGGGAGGTGCCCGGCGTACTCGGTGAGCTCCTGGCGTACGCCCTCGGCGGCGCTGTCGAGGCGTTCCGGACCCGCCTCGGACTCCGGCACCACGGGCCGGTCGAAGGCCGGCGCCCCGCCCCGGGCCGCACCGGTCCCCTTCGGCGCGTCGCGGTGGCAGGGCAGGCCGTTGACGTCCTCACCCGGACAGCCGTACACCCGCTTCGCACCCCGCTCCTGTGGGCGCCGCGGGACGAAGTCGGCCACCAGCGTCATCACGTTCTCCTCCGGACGCACCTCTGCCGTCATCAGTGGGTGACCCCTGGGCGGGCCGCGTAAACGGTGCTCCCGGTTCTGCCACTCGTGCAGACCGCACGGTGAGTGGTCGGTCCGGGCCGAAGAGCCGCCGGTCGGCGGTGTCATGTTTCCAGCCGGTTCGGTCCGGTTAGGGCCAGTGTCATGAGCTTCCGACCCCCGGTGCCCGCCACGACAGGACATCCCGCTGTCCCGCCCTGGGTCCTCCGGGACTACGCCGTGCTGGCCGACGGTGAGCGCGGGGCGCTGGTCGATCCCGAGGGCCGGGTGGTCTGGCTGTGCGCGCCGCGGTGGGACAGCGACGCGGTGTTCTGCGCCCTGATCGCAGGCGCCGGGCACTTCGCGGTGGAACCCGCCGACCGGTGGCACGTGTGGGGCGGTTACTACGAGGAGGGGACCCTCATCCGGGTGAGCCGCTGGGTGACCGCGGACTCCGTGATCGAGTGCCGTGACGCGCTGGCCCTGCCCGCCACGCCGGACCGGCTGGTGCTGCTGCGCCGGATGCGGATGGAGCGGGGTGGGGCGCGGCTGCGGCTGAGCCTCGACCCGCGCCCCGGTTTCGGCGCCCACCGTATGACGAACGCCCGGCTGGAGGGCGGCGTGTGGACGGCTCGGGGCGACGGGCTGCGGCTGCGGCTGCTGGGGGCCCCCGAGGCGGAGTGGGACGGGGAGTCCGGGCTGCGCGGCGAGTTCCGGCTGCGGCGGGGCGAGGAGCACGACCTGGTGCTGGAGCTCGCCTCCGGCCCCGACGGCGGCCGCCTCGAGCCGGGGGAACTGTGGCGGGCGACGGAGCGGGAGTGGCGGCGTGCGGTGCCGGACTGCTCGACGCTCGCCGCACCGCGCGACGCCCGGCACGCGTACGCGGTGTTGCGGGGGTTGACCAGCTCGGCGGGCGGCATGGTCGCCGCCGCCACCACGTCGCTGCCGGAACGGGCCAACACCGGACGCAGCTACGACTACCGCTTCTCCTGGCTGCGCGACCAGTGTTACGCGGGCGTCGCGGTCGCCGCGCACGGGCCGCACGAGCTGATGGACGGCGCCGTGCGCTTCATCTCCGAACGCGTGCTCGAGGACGGCGAACGGGTCCGGCCCGCCTACACCGTCACCGGTGGGCCGGTGCCCGAGGAGCACGCGCTGCGACTGCCGGGCTATCCGGGCGGTGGCGACCGGATCGGCAACCGGGCGGCCACCCAGTTCCAGCTCGACACGTTCGGTGAGGCGCTGCAGCTCTTCGCCGCGGCCGCCCGGCACGACCGGCTCACCGCGGATGCGGAACGCGCGGTGAGCGTGACGGTGGACGCGGTGGAACGCAACTGGCGGAGGCCCGACGCAGGCCTGTGGGAGCTGGAGGACCGGTGGTGGACCCACTCCCGGCTGAGCGTCGTCTCCGGGCTGCGGCACATCGCGGACGTGCTGCCCGGCGCGACGGCGCGGCGTTGCACCGAGACCGCCGACGTGATCATGGCCGAGGCACGCCGTCGTTGTCTGCGCGCCGACGGCCGCTGGCGCCGGGCCGCCGACGACGACGGAGCCGAGGCCGCCCTGCTGGTGCCGCTGGCCCGCGGCTGCCCCTCCGCCGACGACCCCAGCAACGCCGTCACCCGCGCCTACATCGAGGACCGACTGGCCGAGGACGGATACGTGTACCGCTTCGACCACCCCGGCGGCCCTCTGGGCAGGGAGGAAGGTGCCTTCCTGCTGTGCGGGTTCACCATGGCTCTGGCCACACACCAGCTGGGCGACCGCACGGGTGCGTTCCGCTGGTTCGAACGCGCCCGGGCGGCCTGCGGTCCGTCCGGGCTGTTCGCGGAGGAGTACGACGTACGGCAGCGTCAGCTGCGCGGCAACCTGCCCCAGGCCTTCGTCCACGCGCTCCTGCTGGAGTGCGCGGTCCGCCTCAACGACGTCTCGACGCTGCCGTTCTGAGCGCGCCCGCCTGAGCGCGCCCGCCCACACCGCCGGCCACCGCGGCGGCACCGGCCGCGGCGGCGGCCAGCGCGAGCGGCCGACGGTGGCGGGAGAGCCAGAACTGGAGGCTGCGCGGGTGGGCCTCGTCGTCGAAGACGCCGTGCGCGCCGTAGTCGGCCGGAGCGGTGTCGTCCGGCGGCTTCCAGAGGTTGACCGGCCGCGACGGGTCGACGGGCCGGTCCGTCTGCTGCGCGTCGTAACCGGTCCTGGCCAGGTAGCGGTCCAGCAGCCCGGGGGCGAGCTTCTGCCCGAGCAGGGTGGCGACGGTGGACCCGCCGACCCAGTACTCGCGCCGCTCCGGATGGTCCGCGGCGTACAGGACCGCCTCGGCGGCGACCTCGGGCTGGTAGACGGGGGCCACGGGGCGCGGGTGCCGGGGCAGCCGGGTGAGGACCCAGCTGAACTGGGGCGTGTTGAGCCCGGGCATCTGGACCATGGTCACCCGCACCCCGCTGCGGTCGTGCAGCAACTCGCAGCGCAGCGAGGCGGTGAACCCCTGGATGGCGTGCTTGGCTCCGCAGTACACCGCCTGGAGCGGGACGCTGCGCTGGGCCAGGGCCGAACCGACCTGGACGATGGTGCCGCGATCGCGCGGCGTCATGCGCCGCAGAGCGGCCTGGGTGCCGTGCACGAAGCCGAAGTAGGTCACCTCCGTGGCCCGCTTCAGTTCCTCCGGCCGGACCTCCTGGACGGGGGCGAAGACCGTCGTGAAGGCGGCGTTCACCCAGATGTCGATCGGCCCGAGTTCCTCCTCCACCCGGGTCGCGGCGGCGTCCACGGCCTGGGGGTCGGCGACGTCCACGACCAGGGGCAGCGCGCGTCCACCCGCCTGCCGCACCTCGGCGGCCGCCCGCTGGAGGGCGTGCTCGCCCCGCGCGAGCAGGGCCACGGAGCTTTTGCGCGCGCCGAAGGCCCGGGCGGTGGCCCGGCCGACCCCGCCGCTCGCCCCGGTGACGACCACGACGTCCCCGCCCGTCCAGCGGCGGGGCCCGCCGCGCGGGGAGCGCCGCACGGTGCTCACTTCTTCCCCCGGCCGGGGAGGTGCTCGGCGTACTCGGTGAGCTTCTGCCGTACGCCCTTGGTGGCGATGCCGGTGAGTTCCGGGTCGTGCAGCGCCGCCTTGGCGGCCTTCTTGGCCTGTGTCTTCATGATGTGCGGCGGGATCGGAGCGATCTCCGCGTCGACCTTGAACTCCAGGACCACGGGCCGGTCGGCGGCGAGCGCCTCGTCCCAGGCGGCACCGACCTTCTTGGGGCGGGTGCAGACGATGCCCTTGAGGCCGAGGAGCTCGGCGTAGGCGGCGTAGGGGACGTCGGGGATGGTCTGGGAGCCCGGGTACTTCGGGTCGCCGGCCATGGCGCGCTGCTCCCAGGTGACCTGGTTGAGGTCCTGGTTGTTGAACACGCAGAAGATCAGCGGGGCCGGTCCGGACAGGCGGTCCAGGTACCGCTTGACGGTGATCATCTCGTTCATGCCGTTCATCTGGAACGCGCCGTCCCCGATGAAGGCGATCACCGGCCGGTCCGGGTACGCGAACCTGGCCGCGATCGCATACGGCGTCCCCGGCCCCATCGTCGCCAGGGTGCCGGACAGCGAGGCCCGCATGCCGTCGCGGAGCTTGAGGTGGCGTGCCCACCAGTTGGTGCCCGAGCCGGAGTCGGCGGTCAGGATGGCGCCGTCCGGCAGCCGCGGCGAGAGTTCGGCGGCGACGGCCTGGGGGTTGATGGTGTCTCCGAAGTGCTGGTCGGCCCACCGCTCGCACAGATCGTTCCATTCGACGACGTCCCTCTCGATCTCCTTCCGCCAGGAGCGGTCCTCCTTGCGCTGGAGCATGGGGATCAGGGCGCGCAGGGTCTCCTTGGAGTCGCCCACCAGGTGGGCGTCCATGGGATAGCGGATGCCGATCATCCGGCCGTCGATGTCGATCTCCACACCTCGGGCCTGGCCCTCGTCCGGCAGCCACTCCGCGTACGGGAAGCTGCTGCCGATCATGAACAGGGTGTCGCAGCCCTGGATCATGTTGTCGCTGGCCTTGCTGCCCAGCAGCCCGATGGGGCCGGTCACGAACGGCAGGTCGTCCGGCAGCACCTCACGCCCCAGCAGGGCCTTGGCCACGCCGGCACCCAGCAGCTCCGCGACTTCCACGACCTCGCTCTCCGCCTCCGCGGCGCCCTGGCCGACCAGCATGGCGACCCTCTTGCCGGCGTTGAGGATGTCGGCGGCCTTGCGCAGCTCCCCCAGGTCGGGGAGGATCCGGGGCCGGCTCCAGCCGACGCTGGAGAAGACCGCACCGTGCGTCTTCGGCGGGGAGGGCATGGCGTCCTCCTCCTGCACGTCGTTGGGGATGATGATCGTGGCGACGCCCCGGGTGGTCAGCGCCGTCTTGAAGGCGCGGTCGACGACGTGCCGGGCCTGGCCCGGGTGCACGACCATCTGGCAGAACTCCGACACGTCCGCGAACAGCCGGTCGAGCGCGATCTCCTGCTGGTAGTGCGTGCCCAGCGAGAGCCGCTTCTGCTGGCCGACCACCGCCACCACCGGCTGGTGGTCGAGCTTGGCGTCGTACAGGCCGTTGAGCAGGTGCACCGCACCCGGACCGGAGGTCGCCGTGCAGCAGCCCACCTCACCGGTGAACTTCGCGTGCGCGCAGGCCATGAACGCGGCCATCTCCTCGTGCCGGGTCTGGATGAACTCCGGATCGCCGTCGGCCCGGTCGAACGCGCCGAGCAGACCGTTGATGCCGTCGCCCGGATAGCCGTACACCCGCTTCACGCCCCATTCGGACAAGCGCTGGAGGACGTAGTCGGCGACTTGAGTCATGGGGCTCTCCTGGGAAGGGGTGAAGGACACTTTTGGAGTGCCTTCCCCGAAAGCCGGCAAACCGGACGGCACTCACTCGTTCGGCCGCCCCCGGCAGACGTGTGCGTAGGGCGGGGAGACCTCCGCGGTGAGCCGGAACGGGTCCAGGACTCGCTCCTGCGCACCGACCAGGAACGGCCGGGGTGCCGTCAGCCGGGGTTACGCCTACGTCGGGTCTCATGCTGGTCACTCACGGATCGCCACCGGCCGGATGCCGGGAGAGCCGCCGCCCGGGCGTCGGTGGTGGACGGTGACGGCCGCGGTGCCGCGGTGGACCGGAGTGGGAAAGGCGGTGTCCTTCTACCGGTACCTCGCCTTCGACCTGCCGGTTCTCACCACACTGTCGCCGCTGGGACTGCTGCTCGGCTTCGCCGCCGTCCGGGTGTGGACGCTGTTCACCCACCGTGAGGTGCCGGGCTACTTCACCGCGTACCTGGCGCTGCTCGCCGCTGGTTCAGTGCTCGCCGTAGTCGGTGTCGCGCAGGGTCGGGCCGCTCGCGCGGGCGGGCCGCGCCGCCGCGACCGCTTCGCCTGGGCCCGGGCAGCCTGGTGTCGTCGGCTTCCGTCGCGATGTACCTCCTCAGCCGCACTGCGGGGCTTCCGGACCTCGGGGAACTGAGGGGACGGGAGCCGTCCACGGGGTCAGCCCGGGCGAACAGCAGCACGCTGCCCACCGCCGGGACCACCCCGACGTGTTGGATGCCGCGGATGCGTTCCTTGAGCACGAAGCGGGCCGGCAGCACCGTGCCGACGGGGTGGAGCGACGCGAGCAGTCCGACGGCGGCGGGGCCGCCGTCGTCGGACTGCGACGAGGAAGAGGATGCTCGATCCCGTGTCGGGCACACCAGCGGGGCGTGATCCGCCGCCTGGAGGGGGAGGGGGCACCGCCGACCGCGAACGCCTCCGCCGGGCCTGCTCCGCCGACCTCCTCGGGAGTTCCGGGAAGCGGAGGAGCAGGCGCTCGGTGCCCCTGTGGGGGGGGACGGACTCCGGGCGGGGCCGGTCAGCGGGTGGTGAGGGTGTGGACGTGATCCACCAGGCGGGTCAGGGCGTCCGGGTCGGTGTTCGGCATGACGCCGTGGCCGAGGTTGAAGATGTGGCCCTCGAGGCCCTCCGCCTGGGCCAGGACCTCGCGGGTCTTCGCCTCGACGGCCTCGGTGCCGGCGAACAGCACGGTCGGGTCGAGGTTGCCCTGGAGCGCCTTGCCGGGGCCGACGCGGCGGGCGGCCTCGTCCATCGGGACGCGCCAGTCGACGCCCACGACGTCCGCGCCGGCCTCGCCCATCAGGCCGAGGAGCTCGCCGGTGCCGACACCGAAGTGGATGCGGGGGACGCCGTAACCGGACACCGCGTCGAGGACCTTGGCCGAGGCGGACATCACCGAGCGCCGGTAGTCGGCGGGGGCGAGCGCGCCGGCCCAGGAGTCGAAGAGCTGGACCGCGGAGGCGCCGGCCTCGATCTGCACGGTGAGGAAGGCGGCCGTGATGTCCGCGAGGCGGTCGAGGAGGTCGGCCCAGAGTTCCGGGTCGCCGTACATCATCGCCTTGGCGTTCTCGTAGGTGCGGGACGGGCCGCCCTCGACGAGGTAGCTGGCGAGGGTGAACGGGGCGCCCGCGAAGCCGATCAGCGGGGTGGAGCCCAGCTCGGCGGTCAGCAGGCCGTACGCCTCGGTGACGTAGGAGACGTCCTCCGGGGTGAGGTCGCGCAGCCGGGCCAGGTCGGCGCGGCTGCGGAAGGGCTCCTCGACCACGGGGCCGATGCCGGGCTTGATGTCGAGGTCGATACCGATGGCCTTGAGGGGGACCACGATGTCACTGAAGTAGATCGCCGCGTCGACGTTGTGCCGGCGGACCGGCTGGAGCGTGATCTCGGCGACGAGGTCGGGGCGCATGCAGGAGTCGAGCATCGCGATGCCCTCGCGCACCTTGCGGTACTCCGGCAGTGAGCGGCCCGCCTGCCGCATGAACCACACCGGAGTGTGCGGCACCGGCTCACGCCGGCACGCCTTGAGGAAGGCACTGTCGTACGTCTGGGTCGGCTGCTTGCCCCGGGGGCTGACATTGGCACTCACACCGGCCAGTCTCGCATGGCCCGCCGGCGACCCCGCACCGCAGGCCGTCCGGCGCACGGCGCCCGTGCGCCGCGCCCGGGACGACACGATCCGGACAGCGTGCTGCGCCGTGGGTGTCCTTCCCCGCGCCGGGGCCGCGTTCCCCTTAATCTTCCCCGCATGGCTGCGGCTCAAGGACGATTGTCGGACGGCAAGGGCGGTATGGACGAGGCGAAGAACACCGGGGAGGACCTCGGGCAGGGGGGCGCGGCACCCCCGTTGCCCTTTCGGACGGCCGTCGACGCGATGCGGGACGCACGGCTGCGACCGCAGATCGAGGTGGAGACCACGCCCGCGCCCACCCGGCTCGCCCCCTACGCGCACGCGCTGGAGGCGGCGGTCGTGGAGGGCGAGCAGGAACTGGCGGACGGCCGGCTGGTGCTGCTGCACGACCCGGCCGGGCACGACGCCTGGCGGGGTGCCTTCCGGCTGGTGACGCTGGTCCGTGCCGAACTGGAGCCGGAGATGGCGGCGGATCCGCTGCTGCCGGAGGTGTGCTGGTCCTGGCTGACCGGCGCGTTCTCGGCGCGCGGTCTGACGTACAGCGAGCCGAGCGGCACGGTCACACGGGCGAGTTCGCACTACTTCGGCGGGCTGTCCGAGCGCCCCGCCGCCTCGCAGATCGAGATCCGCGCCTCGTGGACGCCGCGGGAGGGTCCGGGCGGGGTGCCGGACACCGCCACCCACCTGGTCGCCTGGTGCGACCTGCTGGCCCAGGTCGCCGGACTGCCCCCGGCGGCTCCGGGGGACGCGTCGGTGGTGACGCTCCCCCAGCGGAGGGGCCCGCAGTCGCGCTGAGCTTCCCCTCCGGAGCCCTCGCCAATCACACCTGTCGATCTCTTTGTCGATACGGCCACTTTCGGAAGCGTTGCGACGCCGACCGAAACCGTTCGGTCTTCGAATGATCGACCGCGTGTCCGAATTGCACAGATTGTTACTCACCAGATCGTGATCATTCTCTAAAGGAGACCGGGTTTGGTGCCGAAGACGACTGTGACCTTGAAAGCACGGTTGAGCCCGGCTTCACTCCCCCGAGCCGGCCCCGTCCCGCCACCCCAGGAGGCCTGGTGTCCGTTCTCCTCGAGCAGCCCGCAAGCCTGGTCGCCTACCGCCCGAACAAGCCGACCGCCATGGTGGTCGTGGCCGACCCCCGCGTCCGTTCCACCGTCACCCGCCACCTGTGGGCGCTCGGTGTGCGCGACGTGATCGAGGCCTCGTCCATCGCGGAGGCTCGTCCCCGCATCGGCAACCCCCGCGACATCTGTGTCGCCGACGTCCATCTGCCGGACGGTTCCGGCCTCACCCTCCTCTCCGAGACCCGAGCGGCGGGCTGGCCCAACGGCCTCGCCCTGTCCGCCGCCGACGACATCGGCGCCGTGCGCAACGCCCTCGCGGGCGGAGTGAAGGGCTACGTCGTCACCGGCACCCGCACCAACCTCGGGCTCCCCACCCGCCCCGGAGCCGCTCCCCTCGGTGCCGGCGCCCGTCTGCACCGCCGCCCCCCGGGTGCCCCGAGCCACCCGGGCGGCTACCGCGAACTGTCCGGCCGTGAGGTCGAGGTGCTGCGGCTGGTGGCGGAGGGCCAGTCCAACAAGGCCATCGGCGTCTCGATGGGCCTGTCCGCGCTGACCGTCAAGAGCCACCTCGCCCGCATCGCCCGCAAGCTCGGTACGGGCGACCGCGCGGGGATGGTGGCGGTGGCCCTGCGCACGGGCATCATCCACTGACCCCGCCGCCCCCGCCGCGTTCCCCGGCAGCCCTCCGCCGTTCCCCTCCGCTCCGCTCCCCCTCTGCCGCACGTTCACCGACCTGACTGGTTTGCGACCCCCCGATGCCTGCCGGCGGAACGTTCCGTCGGCAGGCGCCTTCACGGCATGGCTACTCTTGACAGGTGACCGACGCCCACGACACCGCAGCAGACAGCTCCCTGCGCACCACCGGAGGCGCCCCTCCGGACGACAACGGATCATCTGCTACGGAGGCGCCGATCCCCTTGCTCGAACCGCGCGAGGGCATCCCGCCCGTGATCACGGACGAGGCCGCCCTCGCCGAGGTCACCGCCGCCTTCGCCGCAGGCACCGGTCCGGTCGCCGTCGACGCCGAGCGCGCCTCCGGCTACCGCTACGGCCAGCGCGCCTACCTCGTCCAGCTGCGCCGTGCGGGCGCCGGGTCCGCACTGATCGACCCCGTCGCCTGCCCGGACCTGTCCGGCCTGGGCGAGGCGCTGTCCGACGCCGAGTGGGTGCTGCACGCCGCCACCCAGGACCTGCCCTGCCTGCGCGAGATAGGGATGCTGCCCGGCCGCCTCTTCGACACCGAACTGGCCGGACGCCTGGCCGGCTTCCCCCGGGTCGGCCTCGGCGCGATGGTCGAGAACGTGCTCGGCTTCGTCCTGGAGAAGGGCCACTCCGCCGTCGACTGGTCCACCCGCCCGCTGCCCGAGCCCTGGCTGCGCTACGCCACCCTCGACGTCGAGCTCCTGGTCGACCTGCGGCACGCCCTGGAGAAGGAACTGGACCGGCAGGGCAAGCTGGAGTGGGCACTGCAGGAGTTCGAGGCGATCGCCTCGGCGCCGCCGCCGGAGCCCCGTAAGGACCCCTGGCGGCGCACCTCCGGCATGCACAAGGTGCGCAGGCGCCGGCAGATGGCCGTCGTCAAGGAGCTGTGGCAGGCCCGGGACCGGATCGCGCAGCGCCGGGACGTCTCCCCCGGCAAGGTGCTCTCCGACGCCGCCATCGTCGAGGCCGCGCTCGCCGTGCCGACCAACACCCACGCCCTGGCCGCACTGAACGGGTTCGGGCAGCGGGTGGGGCGGCGCCAGCTGGAGCAGTGGCAGGCGGCCGTGGACCGGGCGAGGGCGCTGCCCGAGTCGCAGTTGCCGCAGCCCGGACAGCCGGTGACCGGCCCGCCGCCGCCGCGCGCCTGGGCGGACAAGGACCCGGTGGCCGCCGCCCGGCTCTCCGCGGCCCGCGCGGGGGTGAGCGCGCTCGCCGAACGGCTGAACATGCCGCAGGAGAACCTGATCACCCCGGACACGGTGCGCAGGCTGTGCTGGGAGCCCCCGCAGCCCGCCGACCGGGAGTCCGTCGCGGCGGCGCTGGCCGGGTACGGGGCGCGGCCGTGGCAGGTGGAGCAGGTGACCCCGGTGCTGGTCGCCGCACTGGTCTCCGGCGGCTCGGGAGGGGTCTGAGGGCCGTCGGCGACGCCTGTCGCGGGGCGGGTGCGGGGAGAGGACGACCGGGAGCGCGCCCGCCGGGGCGGTTTCCCGTGCGCCGGCGGTTTCCAGGGGCCCTTGAAACAGAACGGCGACGTCGAGATCACGCCAAGATCCTCAGAGCGGGTCCACGTCCGTGCCGACCCCGGTCCTGACACCGCGCGGCGCGACGGCTCCGCCAGGAGTGTGAGCTTCGCCGCTCGGTTCCGCGGGGCTGGGCAGCTACATTACCCACAAGTAGCATAGGCTCTGAGCGCGCGCTCAGCGCAACGCAGCAGTGCCATCCCGCACCCTGGAGGAGAGCCATCGTGCCTCGTACCGTCAGGGACGTCGTCTTCGTCGACGGCGTCCGCACCCCGTTCGGCAAGGCGGGCCCCAAGGGCATCTACCACGAGACCCGTGCCGACGACCTCGTCGTGAAGGCGATCCGGGAGCTGCTGCGCCGCAACCCCGGACTCGACCCGAAGAAGATCGACGAGGTCGCGGTCGCCGCGACCACGCAGATCGGCGACCAGGGCCTGACCATCGGCCGTACCGCCGGCATCCTCGCGGGCCTGCCCACCTCGGTTCCGGGCTACTCCATCGACCGCATGTGCGCGGGCGCCCTGACCGCCGTGACCACGGTGGCCGGCTCCGTCGCCTTCGGCGCGTACGACGTCGCCATCGCGGGCGGTGTCGAGCACATGGGCCGCCACCCGATGGGCGAGGGCGTCGACCCCAACCCCCGGTTCGTCTCCGAGAAGCTGGTCGACGAGTCCGCCCTGTTCATGGGCATGACCGCGGAGAACCTGCACGACCGCTACCCGACGATCACCAAGCGGCGCGCCGACGAGTACGCGGTCCGCTCGCAGGAGAAGGCCGCCAAGGCGTACGCCGACGGCAAGATCCAGGCCGACCTGGTACCGGTCTCGGTGCGCCGCACCAACGCCGAGGCGGGCGAGACGGGCTGGGGCCTGGTCACCGCCGACGAGCCGATGCGTCCGGGCACCACCCTGGAGAACCTGGCCGGGCTGAAGACGCCGTTCCGCGTCCACGGCCGGGTCACCGCCGGCAACGCGGCCGGTCTCAACGACGGCGCCACCGCCTCGCTCATCGCCTCCGAGGACTTCGCCCGCGAGAACGACCTCCCGGTGAAGATGCGCCTGGTCTCGTACGCCTTCGCGGGCGTCGAGCCGGAGGTCATGGGCTACGGTCCGATCCCGGCCACGGAGAAGGCGCTCGCCCAGGCGGGCCTGTCCATCTCCGACATCGGCCTGTTCGAGATCAACGAGGCCTTCGCCGTCCAGGTGCTGGCCTTCCTGGAGCACTACGGCATCGCCGACGACGACGCGCGCGTCAACCAGTACGGCGGCGCCATCGCCTTCGGCCACCCGCTGGCCTCCTCCGGCGTCCGGCTGATGACGCAGCTGGCCCGCCAGTTCGAGGAGCAGCCGCACGTCCGCTACGGCCTGACCACCATGTGCGTCGGCTTCGGCATGGGCGCGACGGTCATCTGGGAGAACCCGCACTTCGAGGGGGACAAGTGAGCACCACCGCAGAACTGTTGAAGGGCGCCGCCGCGCTGTTCCCGGACGAGGTCGTCACGACCTCCCACGTACGCCACTTCGAACTGCCCCTGGGCGCGGGCCGTTTCGCGCTCATCACCCTCGACAACGGGCTGGACCACACCAAGCCGACCACCTTCGGCCCCCAGTCGCTGGCCAACCTGGACGCCGCCCTCGACCAGGTCGAGAAGGAGGCCGCGGACGGCGAGATCGTCGGCGTCGGCATCACCGGCAAGCCGTTCATCTTCGCCGTCGGCGCCGACCTCAAGGGCGTCGAGCTGCTCAAGCGGCACGAGGACGCGCTCGCCATCGGCAAGGGCGGCCACGACGTCTTCAAGCGGCTGTCGAAGCTCGCCGTCCCCACCTTCGCGTACTACAACGGCGCGGCCATGGGCGGCGGCGTCGAGGTCGGCCTGCACTGCTCCTACCGCACGGTGTCCGCGGCCATCCCCGCCTTCTCCCTGCCCGAGGTCTTCCTCGGCCTGGTCCCCGGCTGGGGCGGCTGCGCGCTGCTGCCGAACCTGATCGGCGCGGAGAAGGCCGTCTCGGTCATCATCGAGAACAGCCTCAACCAGAACAAGCAGCTCAAGGGCCGGCAGGTCTTCGAACTCGGCATCGCGGACGCGATCTTCGAGGGCGCCGACTTCCTGGAGCAGTCGCTGATCTGGACGGCGGCCGTCCTCAAGGGCGAGATCGTCGTCGACCGTCCGGTGATCGACCGCGACGAGGCCTGGGACCAGGCCGTCGCCAAGGGCCGCTTCATCGCCGACTCCAAGGTGCACGGCGCGGCCCCGGCCGCCTACCGCGCCCTGGACATCATCGCCGCCGCCAAGAACGGCGACCTCCAGCAGGGCTACGACGCCGAGGACCAGGCGCTCGCCGACCTGATCATGGGCGGTGAACTGCGGTCCGGCCTCTACGCGTTCAACCTGGTGCAGAAGCGCGGCAAGCGCCCGGCCGGCGCCCCGGACAAGAACCTGGCGCGCCCGGTCACCAAGGTCGGTGTCGTCGGCGCCGGTCTGATGGCCTCGCAGCTCGCGCTGCTGTTCCTGCGCCGTCTGGAGGTGCCGGTCGTGCTGACCGACATCGACCAGGAGCGCATCGACAAGGGTGTGGGCTACGTCCACGCCGAGATCGACAAGCTGCTCGGCAAGGGCCGGATCAACCAGGACAAGGCCAACCGCCTCAAGGCGCTGGTCACCGGTGTGCTGGACAAGGCCGAGGGCTTCGCGGACGCGGACTTCGTCATCGAGGCCGTGTTCGAGGAGATGGGCGTCAAGCAGCAGGTGTTCGCGGAGGTCGAGGCGGTCGCCCCGGCGCACGCGGTCCTCGCCACCAACACCTCCTCGCTGTCGGTGACGGAGATGGCGTCGAAGCTGAAGCACCCCGAGCGGGTCGTCGGCTTCCACTTCTTCAACCCGGTCGCGATCCTGCCGCTCCTCGAGATCGTCCGCGGCGAGCAGACCGACGACGCCTCGCTGGCGACGGCGTTCGGTGTCGCCAAGAAGCTGAAGAAGACCGCGGTGCTGGTCAAGGACGCCCCGGCGTTCGTCGTGAACCGCATCCTGACCCGCTTCATGGGTGAGATCCAGAACGTCATCGACGAGGGCACCCCGGTCGAGGTCGCCGAGAAGGCGGTCGAGCCGCTCGGTCTGCCGATGTCCCCGCTGGTGCTGCTGGAGCTGGTCGGCCCGGCGATCGGGCTGCACGTGTCCGAGACGCTCAACCGGTCCTTCCCCGAGCGCTTCACGGTCTCCCCGAACCTCAAGGCGGTCGTCGAGGCGGGCAAGCGCGGCTTCTACGTCTACGACAGCGGGAAGCCGGAGCTCGACCCGGAGGTCGCCGCGCTGCTCGAGCAGGGCGACACCGTCCTCACCGAGGAGCAGGTGCGGGCGCGGGTGCTCGACGCGGTGGCGCAGGAGATCGGGCTGATGCTCGACGAGGGTGTCGTCGCCGAGGCGCAGGACATCGACCTGTGCCTGATCACCGGTGCCGGCTGGCCCTTCCACCTGGGCGGCATCACGCCGTACCTGGACCGCGAGGGTGTCTCCGAGCGCGTCAACGGCAAGAGGTTCCTGGCCCCGGGCGTGGCGAGCGTCCCGGCGTGACCGGCCGGCCCTGACAGGGGGTGGGCCGCACGGTGACCGTCCGTGCGGCCCGCCCCTTTTCGCATGGGTTTTCATCACGGGTTTTCGTCACGGGCGCGGCGAGCGGATCGCCGCACGGTCCGACCGGGTGGGCGCCCGGGGCACACCTCGCGCCACACCGTCAGGGCCGGGCCCGGCTCGTCCTCGCGGCGGGCGAGCCGGAGGGAGCCGGTGGAGCGGGAGACGGTGAGGCGGCCGTCGCGGCCGCGGAGGAGCCGGTCGCCGTTCACCGTCTCCCCCTGGGCAAGCCGGTTCGCGGGCGCCTCGGGGGTGGGGCCGTTCCGTGGGATTCTGGCCGCATGGACCACAGCGCCGCCCTGCTCGTGATCGTCGACTCCGCGAACGTCGTCGGGTCGGTGCCCGACGGGTGGTGGCGGGACCGCCGGGGCGCCGCGGAGCGGCTGCGGGACCGGCTGGCCTCACGGGGGCTGCCCGACCGCCCGGGGCCGGTGGAGATCGTCCTGGTGGTGGAGGGCGCGGCACGGGGCGTGGAGCCGGTGCCCGGGGTACGGGTGGAGGCGGCACCGGGCAGTGGCGACGACCGCGTGGTCGACTTGGTGGCCGAGGCGGGTGAGCGCCCGGTCCTGGTCGTCACCGCCGACCGTGAACTGCGCCGCCGGGTGACCGCCCTGGGCGCCACCGTGACCGGCCCCCGGACCGTCCGCCCCTGACCGTCACCGCCGGGAGAGGGCGGGAGCCAGGGCCGTGCGGGTTACCGGAAGGCCGGGCCCGGCGGCTTGCCGGGCCGGCTGCCGACCTCTTCTTCCCGGCCCAGACGGCTGTGGCTCCGGCTGTAGAGGAAGTAGAAGACGAAGCCGAGCACCATCCAGAGGCCGAACCGGAGCCAGGTCTCGGCGGGCAGGTTCAGCATCAGCCACAGCGAGGCGGCGACCGACAGGATCGGCAGGAACGGCACCCACGGGGTGCGGAAGGCCCGGGGCAGGTCGGGGCGGGTACGGCGCAGGATGATCACGCCGAGCGCGACGACCACGAAGGCGAACAGCGTGCCGATGTTCACCAGCTCGGCGAGCTCCGACAACGGGGTGAAGCCCGCGACGACCGCGATGATCACGCCGAGCAGGATGGTCGACCGGTACGGGGTCCTGAAGCGGGGGTGGACGCGGGAGAAGAAGCGGGGCAGCAGCCCGTCCCGGCTCATCGCGAAGAACACCCGGGTCTGACCGAGCAGCAGGATCAGGCAGACCGTGGTCAGGCCGATGGCGGCACCGAAGCTGATGAAGCCCGCGAACCAGGGATGGCCGGTGGCCTTGAACGCGTCCGCGAGCGGGGCGTCCACGGACAGGTCGGTGTAGCGCTGCATTCCGGTGACGACGATCGACACGGCGACGTACAGCGCGGTGCAGATGAGCAGGGAGCCGAGGATGCCGCGCGGCATGTCCCGCTGCGGGTTCCTGGTCTCCTCGGCGGCCGTGGCGACGACGTCGAAGCCGATGAAGGCGAAGAAGACCACCGAGGCCGCCGTGAAGATGCCCATCACGCCGAAGTTGGACGGTACCCAGCCGATCATCAGCTGGATGAGCGGCGCACGGAGACCTTCACCGGCTGGGACGGCCTGCGGCTTCGGGATGAACGGGTGGTAGTTGCCGGCGGTCACGAAGAAGGCACCGGCGACGATGACGACGAGGACGACGGTCACCTTGACGGCGACGACGACCGAGGTGACCCGGGCGGACAGCTTCATGCCGAGGACGAGGACGCCGGTGAGGACCAGCACCAGTACGGCGGCGAGGATGTCGAAGCCGAAGCCCGCGGCGCCGTCCCGTGTGCCGAGCGCCGCGGGCAGATGCCAGCCCACGTTGTCCAGCAGCGAGTGGATGTAGCCGGACCAGCCGACGGCCACCACCGCCGTGCCGAGCGCGAACTCCAGGACCAGGTCCCAGCCGATGATCCACGCGGGCAGCTCGCCGAGGGAGGCGTACGAGAAGGTGTAGGCGGAACCCGCCACCGGGACGGTGGAGGCGAATTCGGCGTAGCAGAGCGCGGCGAGCGCGCAGACGACGCCGGCCACCACGAAGGCCAGGGCCACGGCGGGCCCGGCGTTGTTCTTGGCGACCGTGCCGGTGAGCACGAAGATGCCGGTGCCGATGATGACGCCGACGCCGAAGACGGTCAGGTCCAGTGCGGAGAGGGACTTCTTGAGCGCGTGCTCCGGTTCCTCGGTGTCGCGGATGGACTGCTCGACCTTCTTCGTCCGGAAGAGGGTGTTGCTCACAGGTACCTCCCACGCTGCGTCGTCCTCGACATGATCGAGAGGGGGCGTACCTCGTATGCCCCGACACGGGCGCCGTCACGCGAACGGGCCGCCCTCGCCACTCTTCACAGTGGCACGGGCGGCCCGTTCGGGCGCATCGGCGAAGGGGATCAGTCGCGGGCCGGTTCCACCGGCTCGGCGGCGGTGTGTGCGGCGCGTACGCCCGGGTTCGCGCCGTGCGCGCCGTTCGAGCGGATCCGGGAGGGCGGGAGGCCGCCGTCCAGCTTCGCCACCAGACCGGTGACCTGACGGGCGATGTCGGGAGCGGTGAGCCCGATCTCCGCCAGGACCTCGGCGCGGGAGGCGTGGTCGAGGAAGCGCGGCGGGATGCCGAAGTCGCGCAGCGGTACGTCGACGTCGGCGTCGCGCAGGGCCTGCGCGATCGTCGAGCCGACTCCGCCGACGCGGGAGTTGTCCTCGACGGTGACGACGACCCGGTGCTTCTCGGCGAGCGGGGCCATGGCCTCGTCGACGGGCTTGACCCAGCGCGGGTCGACGACGGTGGTGGAGATGCCCTGCCGGTCGAGCAGGCCGGCGATCTCCAGGCACATCGGGGCGAGGGCGCCCACGGAGACCAGCAGCACGTCCGGGGTGTCGGTGCCGGGCTCGCGCAGGACGTCCATGCCGCCGACGCGCCCCACGGCCGGTACGGCGGGCCCGACCGCGCCCTTGGAGAAGCGGACCACCGTCGGCGCGTCGGTGACCTCGACGGCCTCGCGCAGCTGGGCGCGGACCTGGTCGGCGTCGCGCGGGGCGGCCAGCCGCAGCCCGGGGACCACCTGGAGGATCGACATGTCCCACATGCCGTTGTGGGAGGCGCCGTCGGTGCCGGTGACACCGGCCCGGTCCAGGACGAAGGTGACGCCGCACTTGTGCAGGGCCACGTCCATCAGCACCTGGTCGAAGGCGCGGTTGAGGAAGGTGGCGTACACGGCGAAGACGGGGTGCACCCCGCCGTGGGCCAGGCCCGCCGCGGAGACCGCGCCGTGCTGCTCGGCGATGCCGACGTCGTAGACCCGGTCCGGGAACCGCTTGGCGAACCGGTCGAGGCCGACCGGCTGGAGCATGGCCGCGGTGATGGCGACGACGTCCTCGCGCTCCTCGCCGAGCTTGACCATCTCCTCGCCGAAGACGGACGTCCAGTCGGCACCGGAGCTGGCGATGGGCAGGCCCGTGTCGGGGTGGATCTTGCCGACGGCGTGGAAGCGGTCGGCCTCGTCCGCCAGGGCGGGCTGGTAGCCGCGGCCCTTCTCGGTGAGGCAGTGCACGATCACCGGGCCGCCGAAGCGCTTGGCGCGGGTGAGGGCGGACTCCAGGGCCTCGATGTCGTGGCCGTCGATGGGGCCGACGTACTTCAGCCCGAGGTCCTCGAACATGCCCTGGGGGGCGATGAAGTCCTTCAGGCCCTTCTTGGCGCCGTGCAGGGTGTCGTAGAGGGCCTGGCCGACGACCGGGGTGCGCTCCAGGACCTCCTTGGTGCGGGCCAGGAAGCGCTCGTAGCCGTCGGTGGTGCGCAGGGTCGCCAGGTGGTTGGCGAGGCCGCCGATGGTGGGCGCGTAGGAGCGCTCGTTGTCGTTGACGACGATGACCAGCGGCCGGTCCCGGGCGTCGGCGATGTTGTTCAGCGCCTCCCAGGCCATGCCGCCGGTGAGCGCGCCGTCCCCGATGACGGCGACGACGTGGTCGCCGGTCCGCCTGAGCTGGTTGGCCTTGGCCAGGCCGTCGGCCCAGCCGAGGACGGTGGAGGCGTGGCTGTTCTCGATGACGTCGTGCTCGGACTCGGCCTGCGAGGGGTAGCCGGAGAGGCCGCCCTTCATCTTCAGCCGGGAGAAGTCCTGTCGGCCGGTCAGCAGTTTGTGCACGTAGGACTGGTGGCCGGTGTCCCAGAGCACCTTGTCCCTGGGGGATTCGAAGACGCGGTGCAGGGCGATGGTGAGCTCCACCACACCCAGGTTGGGGCCGAGATGGCCGCCGGTCTTGGAGACCGCGTCGACCAGGAAGGTCCGGATCTCCTCGGCCAGCTGGCTCAGCTCCTCCGCGGTGAGCCGGTCCAGATCGCGCGGTCCCCTGATACGGGTCAGCAGCGGCACCCGTGCCTCCTTGCAGTAGAGCTGATCGAGCTGTTGCCGGGCTCGACGAGTCTAATGTTCCGCTCCGGCGGTCGGCGTCCGGGCCGTGCGTCATGCCTCACGCGGTCCGGCTCCGTCCAGGCCCGGAGCGCCCTGGGCCAGGCCCTGTGCCAGGCCGTGGACACGGCTGTGCCCGGTACCGCAGGGGCACCGGGCACAACACCGCGGAAACGGTACGCCTGATCGCTAGGCGCGGCCCGCGGTCTTCTGCGTCTTGCGGGTGATCGCGTCGATGACGACGGTCGCCAGCAGCACGCCACCGGTGATCATGTACTGCACCGGCGAGGCGATGCCCTCGAGGGCGAGGCCGTACTGGATGGAGACGATCACCAGGACACCGAGGAGCGCGTTCCAGGTGCGGCCCCGGCCACCGAAGAGGGACGTACCGCCGATCACGGCCGCGGCGATGACGTTCATCAGGAACTCACCGGTGCCCGCGCCCTGGTTGGCGGAGGCGATCTTCGAGGCGACGAAGAGGCCGCCGATCGCGGCGAAGGTGCCGGCGATCGCGAAGACCGAGATCCGGACCATCTCCACGTTGATACCGGCACGGCGGGACGCCTCGACGCTGCCGCCGAGCGCGAAGACCTTGCGGCCGTAGGCGGTGCGGCGGAGCAGGAAGTCGGTGAACACCAGCACCGCGAGGAAGATCACCACGGCGAGCGGCAGGCCCTTGTGCTGGTTGTAGACGATCGCCACGGCGAAGGAGACGACGGCCAGCAGCACCGTGCGCACGATGATGTCGTTCAGCGGGCGCGAGGGGATACCGGCGGCCTCGCGGCGGCGGTTGCCCAGGAACGCGGTGAGGAAGTACCCGACGACGGCCACGAGGGCGAGGCCGTAGGCGGCCGCGACGTCGGTGAAGTAGTAGCTGGTGAACTTGCCGACGATGCCTTCGCTGTCCAGGTTGATGGTGCCGTTGCTGCCGAGTATCTGCAGCATGAAGCCCTGCCAGAACAGCAGACCGGCCAGCGTCACGGCGAAGGCGGGGACGCCGATGCGGGCGAAGACGAAGCCGTGGATGGCGCCGGCCGCCGTGCCGGTGAGGATGGCCAGCACCAGGGCCAGCCACTCGTTCATCCCGTGGGTGACGCTCAGCACCGCGAAGGCGGCACCCGCGACACCGCTGACCGAGCCGACCGACAGGTCGATCTCGCCGAGCAGCAGGACGAAGACGATACCGACGGCGATCATGCCCGTGCCGACCATGGCGACGGACATGTCGGAGAAGTTGCCGGCGGTGAGGAAGTTGGAGTTCAGGCCGGTGAAGATGGCCCAGATGATCAACAGGCCGATGATGACGGGGACGGACCCGAGGTCGCCGGCCTTCATCTTCCGCTTGAACTCGCCGATGTAGCCGGCGAAGCCCTGTTCGCGGACCAGCAGCCGGGGGTCGACGGCGGTGACCGCCGCGGCGGCCGCCTCGGTGTTCTCGACCGTGTCGGCGGCGGGCGTCGAGGTCTTTTCGGTGCTCACTTGCTGACCTCCCCATTGGTGCGCGCCGCACGGCGGGTCACGGCGTTCTCCGTGGCGCCGGTGATGGCGGAGATGATCTCTTCCTGAGAGGTCGACTTGACCTCGAAGGTGCCGTTGTTGCGCCCGAGGCGCAGTACGGCGACCTTGTCCGCGACGGCCTTGACGTCGGCCATGTTGTGGCTGATGAGGATGACCGCGTGGCCCCGCTCGCGCAGCCGCTCGACCAGGTCGAGGACCTGCGCGGTCTGCTCGACGCCGAGGGCGGCGGTCGGTTCGTCGAGGATCACCAGCTTGGGCTCACCGAGCATGGACCGGGCGATGGCCACGACCTGGCGCTGACCGCCGGAGAGCGAGGCGATCGGGATCCGGACGCTGGGGATGCGGATCGACAGGGTGTCGAGGAGCTCGCGGGAGCGGCGCTCCATCTCCACCTCGTCCAGGACACCGCGCTTGCGGATCTCCCGGCCCAGGTAGAGGTTGCCGACGACGTCGATGTTGTCGCACAGCGCGAGGTCCTGGTAAACCGTCGCGATGCCCAGGTTCTGGGCGTCGTGCGGCTTGTTGATCTGGACGGCCTTGCCGTCCCACTCGATGACTCCCTCATCGATGGGGTGCACGCCGGCGATCGTCTTGACCAGCGTGGACTTACCGGCGCCGTTGTCGCCGACCAGGGCGACCACCTCACCGGCGCGGACCTCAAGCTCTACGTCGGTGAGCGCCTGGACGGCACCGAAACGCTTGGAGACCCCGCGCAACGCCAGCACGGGCGTAGCGGACACGTGAACCATCTCCTTCGCCGCCTGACCCGGCGGGAGGTTGTGCAGAACGACTGGGTGGGGGGTGGGGGACACCCGCGGGGTGTTCCGACCGGCGCCCCGCGTAGCTTGCGGGGCTGGTGTGTGCGGGGCGCCGGTCGGAGTTCGCGGCAGTCCGTCCCGTACGGGAGCCCGGTGCGGACTCCCGTACGTCTCATGGGACTTCGGGACTGCTTACTTCAGACCGAGCTTGTCGCAGGCGGCCTTGTACTTGCCCGTGCAGATCTCGTCGACGGTGTAGACGCCGTCCTTGATCACGGTGTCGTTGATGTTCTCCTGGGTCAGCGACACGACCGGGACGAGCACGGAGGGCACGCCCTTGGTGGTGGGGCTGTCGACCGTGTCCTTGGCGACGGAGTCGAGCGACTTGCCCTGGGCGAGCGCGACGGCCATCTCCGCGGCGGCCTCGGCCTCCGGGGCGTACGGCTTGTAGACGCTCATGAACTGCTCGCCCGTCACGATGCGCTGCACGCCCGCGAGTTCGGCGTCCTGGCCGGTGACCGGGACCTTGATGCCGGCGGCCTTCAGGGCGGTGATGATGCCGCCCGCCATGCCGTCGTTGGCGGAGTAGACGCCGACGATCTTGTCCTTGCCGAGGGCGGAGATGGCGCCCTCCATGTTGGCGTTGGCGTTCTCCGGCTTCCACTCCTTGGTGTCGTACTCGCGGCCGACCTTGACCTTGCCGTCGAGGGCGGCGTGCGCGCCCTCCTTGAACTGGGCGGCGTTCGGGTCGGTGGAGGAGCCGTTCATCATGACGATCTGGCCCTTCTTGGCCTTGTCGCCCAGCGCCTCGAGCAGGGCCTCGCCCTGCGTCTTGCCGACGGTCACGTTGTCGAACGAGGTGTAGGCGTCGATCGGACCCTCGGCCAGGCGGTCGTAGGCCACGACCGGGATGCCGGCCTCCTTGGCCTTCTTCACCGAGCCGGCGATGGCCTTGGCGTCCACCGCGTCCAGGATCAGCACGTCGACCTTGTTGGTCACCATCGTGTCGACCTGCTGGTTCTGCAGGCTGGCGTCCTGCTTGGCGTTGGCGTAGACGACCTCGGCCTTGTTGTTCGTGAGCTCCTTGACCTTCTTCTCGATCAAGGGCTTGTCGAACTTCTCGTACCGCGCGGTCTGGTTCTCCGGCAGGAGCAGACCGACCTTGATGGCGTCGCCCTTCTTGGCCGCGGAGTCGCTCGCTTCGCTCTTGTTGCCGGACTCGGCGGCGCTGCCGCAAGCGGCGAGAGAGACGGCCATCGCACCGGCGGCGATGGCGACGGCGGTACGACGCATACGCGTGTTCACTTCAGAAACCTCCCTGACGAGGCCGCGACGGTGCGGCCGAGGTGGCTGGAAGTCAACTCGGCCACACGTGCGACGTCAAGAAGTAAATCCTTAACGAGATGGCAACGGTGCCATCCGTTCTCTAAGTGAAGGCAGGAGAGGCCGCGGTGAGGGTCCCGGTGGCCGTGCCGTCCAACAGGGTGGAATCGCCCATTTCACCCAACGCGAGGGCGAGCGCGCCCAGCACCTCCGCCCGGCCCCCGAGTGCCCCGGGGAGAACGGAGAGTTGACGCGCCGCGCTGGGAATCGCGTAGCGGCCGACGGACTCCCTTATCGGCGCGAGCACCAACTCACCGGCCTCGGCGAGGTCGCCGCCCAGCACGACCCTGCTCGGGTTCAACAGGTTGCAGAGATTGGCGACTCCACTGCCGATGTGCCGACCGACGTCGGCGATCACCCTACGGCAGCCGGGATCACCCTCGCGCGCCAGCCGTACGACGCCTTCCATCGTCAAGTCCGTGCCGTGGCTGGGCTGGAGCAGCGGAAGCACATAGCGGGCCGCCGCGAACGTCTCCAGGCAGCCGCGGTTGCCGCAACGGCAGACCGGGCCCGACTCGTCGAGCGTGATGTGTCCGATCTCTCCCGCCGTGCCGCCGGGTCCGCGGTAGATCCTCCCGTTGATCACCAGTCCGGCGCCGACACCGCTGGCGACCTTGATGTACGCGAGGTCGCGCACGCCCCGGCCGCTGCCCCAGACCATCTCGCCGAGGGCGCCGAGGTTCGCGTCGTTGTCCACGTGCACGGGCACGCCGAGCCGCCCCCGCAGCTCCTCGGCGGGCTTGGTGCCGGTCCAGCCGGGCAGGATCGCGGTCGAGCCCAGGGTGCCGGACTCCACGTCGATCGGACCGGGCACGCCGAGGCCGATCCCGGCGACCTTGGCACGGTCCACCCCGGTCGCCTCGATCAGCCGGCTGACCAGCTGCTCCGCCCGGTCGAAGCCCTGCGTCGAGGAGGCGTCCACGTCCAGCGGCTCGGACTCCTCGGCCAGCACCTGGTGGGCGAGGTTCCCGATGGCCACCCGCAGATGGGCGTGCCCGAAGTCCACCCCTATGACGATCCCGGCGTCCCCGCTGAGCGAGACGCTGCGGGCCCGGCGGCCGCCCGCCGAAGTGGGCGTGACCTCGACCGTCCCGCCTTCCCTCAGTTCCCGGACGATATTGGACACCGTCGCCGCGGACAGGCCCGTCGTCCTCGCGATCTCGGCCTGGGTGAGGGAGCCGGCCAGCCGTACCGCTCGAACGACCCGTTCCAGATTGGCTCGGTGCAGCGACGACTGCGACCCCGGAGTCTCCACGACGACCTCCTGCGCGCGGGGCCGCTTCGACGAGGCCCCATTCCGTGTCCAACTAGTGAACTCTAAGATGAGCTGTTCTGGTTGCCTCCCGTCAAGAGGTTGAACCGTTTCCGGGTACTTGCACACGTCGGCACCCGCCGCTCCCAGGGGTGGGTACGGCGGGTGCGCGAGCACGTTCAGAGGGTGACTTCAGAGGATCCCCGGGGGCGCTCCCCGAGGCGGCCGCAGGGCTGCCCCGGAAGGACCCGGAACGTCATTTCAGGGCGCCCGCGGTGAGGCCCTGCACGACCTGGCGCTGGAAGACGATGTACGCGGCGAGCACCGGGAGCATCGCCATCACGAGGCCGGCGAAGAGGCCGGACCAGTCCCCCTTGTAGCCCTGGCTGACGGCCAGTTGCACCAGGCCCTGGGTGAGGACGTGCTTGTCCTCGTCGGTGTTGAGCACCGTGGGCAGCATGTACTGGTTCCACTGGCCCAGGAAGTTGAAGATGCCCACGCTGATCAGGCCCGGCTTGGCCATCGGGAGCATGATCTGGAAGAACGTCCTGGTGTGCGAGGCCCCGTCCACGAACGCCGCCTCCGCCACGGTGCTGGGCAGGGTCCGGAAGAACGCGGTCAGGAAGAACACCGTGAACGGCAGCGAGTACGCGATGTAGACCAGGATCAGCCCGTGGATCGTGTTCAGCAGGCCCATGTTGTTGACGACGTAGAACAGCGGGACCAGGGCGAGCATGATCGGGAAGCTCATGCCGCCGATGAACAGGTAGTAGATGAACCGGTTGCCCGGGAACTCGAAGCGGGCCAGCACATAGGCGGCCATCGAGCCGAGCACCAGCGTGCCGATGAGTGAACCGCCCACCACCAGGACGGTGTTGAGGAAGTACTCGCTCATGTGGGCCTGGGTCCAGGCCCGCGACCAGTTCTCGAAGTGGAGCTTGTCCGGCAGCGACCAGGGCGAGCCGAAGATGGAGGCGTCGTCCTTGAAGGACGTCATCACCGCCCACACCAGCGGCAGGGTCACCATGATCGCCCAGATCACGAGGATGCCGTGGGAGAAGGCGTTGAGGACGCCGCCGGTCTTCTCCTCCCCGGAGGGCGCGCCGGGGCTGTCGGCCTTGGTGACGGTGACACCGGGCTCGGCCGGTACCGGGGCGGGGGTCTCGGTCGTCTTCATGGATCAGTACTCCAGCCGCTCGCGCCGCCCCAGCTTCATCACGACGGCGGCGAAGGCCAGCGTGACGACGAGCAGGGCGACGCCGATGGTGGTGGCGTAGGCGGCCTGACCGTCACGGAACGCCTTCTGGTACACGTACAGGACCATGACGGTGGTCGAGTAGTCGGGGCCGCCGGGCCCGGTCGTCATGATGTGCACGACCGCGAACGATTCGGCGCCCAGGGCGAGGATGCCCATGTAGACCCAGCCGGACTGCACGGTGTCCCACAGCAGCGGCAGGGTGATGCGGAAGAAGGTGGTGATCCGGTTGGCGCCGTCGAGCAGCGCCGCCTCGTAGAGGTCCATCGGGATGGACGCCATACCGGCGGAGAAGAGGACCACGAAGAAGCCGACCGTGGACCAGACGATCACCGCCATGACGGCCCACAGGGCGAGGTCCGGATCGCCCAGCCAGAGCGGCTGGACGTCGTCGAGCCCGACCGCCCGCAGGAAGGAGTTGATCGCACCGCTGTCCGGGTTGTACGCGAAAGCGAACAGCAGGGCGACGATCGCGATCGACAGGACCTGCGGGAAGAAGTAGACGATCTTGTAGAACGCGGAGCCTCGGACCCCGGAGATCACCGGTCCGCCGCGGCGCCGCCGGCCGCCCACGTTGATCATGAAGGAGAGGAACAGCGCCAGACCGATCGTCACCACCGGTACCAGCAGGGCGAACAGCAGACTGTGCTGCAACGACTTCCAGAAGATGTCGTCGTCCAGCATGCGTGCGTAGTTGTCGAACCCCACCATCGTGAAATCGGGGCTCAGACCGGTCCAGTCCGTGAACGAGTAGTAGATCGACTGGATGAACGGCCAGACGACGAAGAGCGCGTACAGCCCCAGGGGAACCGCGAGGAACCCCACGATGAACCGGTACTTGCCGTGCTGCATTGCTGGTGACCCCGTTCTGCGCGCGGGCGCCGCCGGGGCCCGCCCGGCACGGGGGTGCCGGACAGGCCCTGGTGACGGATCCTCACTGGTGCTTGTAGTGCTTGATCGACGAGTCCTTGGCCGCCGCGTCGGCGAAGCCCTGGATCTTCTTGATGGTCTCGGCCGGGGTCGCGCGGCCGGCCATCATCTCGCCGAGCCCGGAGACGCCGATCTTCTCCTTCTGGAGCTGCACGTACCAGTCCTGGATGCGCGGGTTCACCACGTTCTCGCCGGCCTTGTCGAGCGCGGCGACACCGGCCTTCAGGCCCGGGGTGAGCTCGATGCCGTCGGTGCCGCCGTTGTACGCGGTCAGCGACTTCACCTTGCTGGTGAAGTTCTTCGAGGACGCCTCGCTGAGCATGATGCGCATCTGCTCCATGCCGCCGGCGCCGTTCTTCGCCTTGGCCGGCACCACGAAGGGCTCGCCGCCGGAGGCCCAGATGGTGCCGAAGGGCAGTTTGTCGGAGGAGTCGAGTCCGGTGGGTGCGGAGACGGCCAGGTCGAAGTCGGCGGGGATGACCTTCGCCGACTCGTTCTCCACCCAGGAGCCGTTCGGGATGAACAGCGCCTTGCCCTGGGCCCAGGCGGTCTGCGACTGGACGTGGTCCAGGCCCGGGGTGCCCTCGAGGACGTAGCCCTTCTGCTGGAGCTCGTAGTAGGCCTCGAAGCACGCCTTGACGGCGGGGTGCTTCCAGGCGTTCGGCTCCAGGTTGTCGATGGCGTCGAGCACCTCGCGCCCGCCGACCTTGCCGATCATCGGGTAGAGCGAGAAGGGGACGTAGTACGGGTACTTGCCCGCGTACGTCCAGCCCGCCATGCCCTTCTTCTTGGCCTTGGCGCAGACCGCGAGCATCTGGTCCCAGGTCTCGGGGTACTGCTCGTCGAGCGAGTCCAGGGCCTTCTGCGAGTACCAGACGCCGTAGACCGTGTAGGCGTAGTACAGGATCCAGACCTGCTCCCCGTCGAACTGGCCCATCTCCACGATGCCGGGGCGCAGCGTGTCGCGGACCTTCTTGGCCGGGTCGTCGTAGGAGGGGGCGTCCAACAGCGGGGTGAGGTCGGCGAGCTGCTTCTTGCCGACCAGGACGCCCATGTCCATCTGTTCGGCACCGGAGTTGTCGATGAGGTCGGGCGGGTTGCCCTGGTTGAACCGCGGCTGCAGGGTGGACTGGATCTTCTGGGTCGCGGAGAACTTGACCGTCGCCCCGGGGAACGCCTTCTCGTAGACCTTGACCGCGTCCTCGGCGTACTCCTTGCCGAAACCGCCGTCGAACAGGACGAACTCCATCTGCGCGGTGTCGTTGACGCCGAGCGGGTTCTGCTCGGTCTTCTTGCCCGCCTTGGCCTTGTCCTGGTCCTCCCCGCCGCCGCTGGCGCACGCGGACAGGAAACCCATCGCGGGTACGGAGACCAGGCCGAGCGCCGCGGACCGCTTGATCAGGTCGCGGCGGCCGACTCCGGTGCTGTGGTGGCCGAAAGTGCCGTGGGTACGCGTGCCGTGGTCACGGGTGCCGTCGTTCTCGGCGGAAGTGGATCCCATGCTCAAGTCCTCGCCTTCTCCAGGACTCAGGCGGTGAACCGGATCCTTCCCGGCACCGCGTTCGGGTCAAGCTGGGTCGTGCAGGAAGTGCGGCCGGTGCCGGTGGCACCAGTGGTACGGGACGTCTGCTGTTCGAGGTGCTGTGAGGATGCCCCGGAGTGCCGACAGGTATAGTCCACTTCCCTCCGACGGAGCAAGATCGAACGCAAGGTTCACCACCGGTCTTTTCCGAGTTGAGACCTGGCGGAAAAACGAGCGGCCGTCACGTTCCGCAGCGGAAGAATCCCTGCCCCCGGACGCGAACGCCGCAGCCAACACCCTTGACACCACTTGCCACTTGGCCCACTACTGGTGCTTGCGCAGCGATTCTGACAACGTTGTCCAGCGCAGGGAGGGTGCTCGCGCATGCAGCACGGAGTTCGGCACAGAGTTCGGCTCAGATGGGGTCCGGTGGTCGTCGCGACGACCGCCTTCGCCCTGGCCGCGGCCTCACCGGGCGTCGCGGTCGCCCTGCCCGGGGCCCCGGCCGAGGCCGACCGGGAGTTCGCTTCGTCGTTCGAGCCGGGGGAGCCCACCCCCGACTGGCTGAACACGGTCGACACCGCACCGGGCGGCGAGAAACGCGCCTCGGGCGTCGACGGCGGCTACAGCAGCGGCATTCCGGGCAATGTCACCGACCACGTCACGGAGGTGCGCGCCAGCGCGGAGAACACCGGCGGCGGGGAGGTGAAGGAGAACCTGGTCGACGGTGAGCCGAGCACCAAATGGCTGGCCTTCGAGTCCACCGGCTGGGCGGAGTTCGACCTGGACAAGCCGGTGCGGGCCGTCCGTTACGCCCTCACCTCGGCCAACGACCACGCCGAACGCGACCCGCGGGACTGGACCCTGAAGGGTTCGGCCGACGGCGAGGACTGGAAGACTCTCGACACCCGTTCGGGCGAGTCCTTCCCGGAGCGGTTCCAGACGAAGATCTACGCCCTCGAAGCCTCCGCCGTCGCCGAGTACCGGCACTTCCGCATCGAGTTCACCAAGAACCAGAGCGGCGGCATCCTCCAGCTGGCCGACGTCCAGTTCTCCACCGGCGACAGCGAGGCGCCCGTCCCGCAGGACATGCTCTCGCTGGTCGACCGCGGCCCGAGCGGTTCCCCGACGGCGAAGTCGGGCGCCGGGTTCACCGGAAAGCGTGCACTGCGCTACGCCGGACGGCACACCGCCGACGGGCGGGCGTACTCGTACAACAAGGTCTTCGACGTCGATGTGGCGGTCGGCCGGGACACTCGATTGGCCTACCGCGTCTTCCCGTCCATGGCGGACGGCGATCTCGACTACGACGCCACCCACGTCTCCGTGGACCTGGCCTTCACCGACGGCACCCGCCTGAGCGACCTGCGCGCCACCGACCAGCACGGCTTCCCGCTGACCCCGCGCGGGCAGGGCTCCTCGAAGGTCCTGTACGTCAACCAGTGGAACAACGTGACCTCCCGGATCGGCTCGGTCGCGGCCGGCAAGACCGTCGACCGGATCCTGGTGGCGTACGACTCCCCCAAGGGTCCCGCCAAGTTCCGCGGCTGGCTGGACGACATCTCGCTGACGACGGTGAAGCCCGAACCGCCCAAGGCCCATCTGTCCGACTACGCGGTGACGACCCGGGGCACCAACTCCAGCGGCGGCTTCTCCCGCGGCAACAACTTCCCGGCGACGGCCGTGCCGCACGGCTTCAACTTCTGGACCCCGGTCACCAACGCCGGCTCGCTGAGCTGGCTGTACGACTACGCGCGCGGCAACAACGCGGACAACCTGCCGACGATCCAGGCGTTCAGCGCGAGCCACGAGCCGAGCCCCTGGATGGGCGACCGGCAGACCTTCCAGGTGCTGCCCTCCGCCGCGTCCGGCACCCCGGCCCTCGGCCGGGAGGAACGCGAACTGGCCTTCCGGCACGAGAACGAGACCGCGCGGCCGTACTACTACGGGGTGCGGTTCGAGAACGGCCAGAAGGCCGAGATCGCGCCGGCCGACCACGCGGCGGTCATGCGCTTCACCTACCCCGGCGACGACGCGAGCGTCCTGTTCGACAACGTCACCGAGCAGGCCGGCCTGACCCTCGACAAGGAGAACGGCACCTTCACCGGCTACTCGGACGTCAAGTCCGGACTGTCCACGGGCGCCACCCGGTTGTTCGTGTACGGCGAGTTCGACAAGAAGGTCACCGGCGGCAGCACGAGCGGCGTCAAGGGCCATCTGCGGTTCGACGCGGGCAAGGACCGTACGGTCACCCTGCGCCTGGCCACCTCCCTGATCAGCGTCGACCAGGCGAAGGACAACCTGCGCCAGGAGATCCCCGCGGGCCGGTCCTTCGAGGCCGTCAGGAAGAGCGCCCAGCGGCAGTGGGACGGGCTGCTCGGCAGGGTCGAGGTCGAGGGCGCCACCCCGGACCAGCTGACCACGCTCTACTCCAGCCTGTACCGGCTGTACCTGTACCCGAACTCCGGCTTCGAGAAGGTCGACGGCACCTACAAGTACGCCTCGCCGTTCTCCAAGATGCCCGGGCCCGACACCCCGACGCACACCGGCGCGAAGATCGTCGAGGGCAAGGTGTACGTCAACAACGGCTTCTGGGACACCTACCGGACCACCTGGCCCGCCTACTCCTTCCTGACCCCCTCCAAGGCGGGTGAGCTGGTCGACGGGTTCGTACAGCACTACAAGGACGGCGGCTGGACCTCCCGTTGGTCCTCCCCCGGCTACGCCGACCTGATGACCGGCACCTCCTCCGACGTCGCGTTCGCGGACGCCTACGTCAAGGGCGTCGACTTCGACGCGGAAGCGGCGTACGACGCGGCGGTGAAGAACGCCACCGTGGTGCCCCCGTCGTCCGGTGTGGGCCGCAAGGGCATGGCGACCTCGCCCTTCCTCGGCTACACCGGCACCGAGACGCACGAGGGCCTGTCGTGGGCGCTGGAGGGCTACCTCAACGACTACGGCATCGCGAAGATGGGCGAGGCCCTGTACGAGAAGACCGGCGACAAGCGCTACCAGGAGGAGTCCGCCTACTTCCTCGACCGCGCCCAGGAGTACGTCAACCTGTTCGACTCCGAGGCCGGTTTCTTCCAGGGGAAGAACACGCAGGGCGACTGGCGCGTCGAGTCCTCGAAGTACGACCCGCGGGTCTGGGGGTACGACTACACCGAGACGAACGGCTGGGGCTACGCCTTCACCGCCCCGCAGGACAGCCGCGGCCTGGCCAACCTGTACGGCGGCCGGGGCGGCCTCGCGGACAAGCTCGACGAGTACCTGGCCACCCCGGAGACGGCCTCCCCCGAGTTCGTCGGCTCCTACGGCGGCGTCATCCACGAGATGACCGAGGCGCGGGACGTCCGGATGGGCATGTACGGGCACTCCAACCAGGTGGCCCACCACGCCCTGTACATGTACGACGCGGCCGGACAGCCCTGGAAGACCCAGAAGAACGTCCGGGAGGTGCTGTCCCGGCTCTACACCGGCAGCGAGATCGGGCAGGGGTACCACGGCGACGAGGACAACGGCGAGCAGTCGGCCTGGTATCTGTTCTCCTCCCTCGGCTTCTACCCGCTGGTGATGGGCAGCGGTGAGTACGCCATCGGCTCCCCGCTGTTCACGAAGGCGACCGTGCACCTGGAGAACGGCCGCGAACTGGTCGTCAAGGCGCCGAAGAACAGCGCGAAGAACGTCTACGTGCAGGGTCTGAAGGTCAACGGCAAGCGCTGGAACTCCACCTCGCTCCCCCACGCGCTGATCGCGAAGGGCGGCGTCCTGGAGTTCGACATGGGCCCGCGGCCGTCGACATGGGGCACGGGCAAGGACGCGGCACCGGTGTCGATCACCCAGGACGGCAAGGTGCCCGCGCCCCGCAAGGACGCGCTGAAGGGCGCGGGCGCCCTGTTCGACGACACGTCGGCGACCGGCGCCACGGTGTCCACGGTCGACCTGCCCGTGACCGGGAGGACGAAGGCGGTGCAGTACACGCTGACGTCCTCGGACGCCGCCGAGGCGCCCACCGGCTGGGTGCTGCAGGGGTCTTCGGACGGCCGGACGTGGAAGGACCTGGACGAGCGGGCGGACGAGTCCTTCCGCTGGGACCGGCAGACCCGGGCCTTCTCGGTCGACAGGCCGAAGGCCTACGGCCACTACCGGCTGGTCCTCACCGGTGAGTCGGTGCTGACGGAGGTGGAACTCCTGAGCTGACCTCCCCCTCGAGGCGGGTTCGGGCTTAGTCCGGGCCCGCCTTTTCCCTGTGCCGACAAGTACCCCTGTGGTGTGCAGCGGAAGCGGACCACGAGGCTCCGTTCCATCTCTTCCAGGACCGGATGGCGAGTTTTGAGGTCCAGCCCGAGGCGCTGCACACCCTCGGCGCTCTCCCCGTCGCACTCCGTTGCCTCGAACGTCCCGCGCTCTTCCAGAGACCCCACCTCCCCCCTGGGCAGGGTGCTCGCGAGGATCGTCTCTCCTCCGGGCCCGCTCGCCTATGTGACGCACCGCAGAGCGATGCAGCGAGGCGGAAGTGCGGGGCTCGTGGGGTCGAGCGGGACGGGGGCGCGCCCGCGACGGGTTCCGGTCCGCCGAAAAGGTGGGAGCGCTCCCACCCCACTCGTCAGGGAAGGTAGCGCCGTACGCTCCGGTTGTAAACGGCTGACGCAGCGAGGGCCGCATCCCCGACGGACGGGGATGCGGCCCCCAACTGCCTTGCGGTACCGCTTACTCGCTGATCAGATCACTTGCTGATCAGGCTGCGCAGCACGTACTGCAGGATGCCGCCGTTGCGGTAGTAGTCCGCCTCGCCGGGGGTGTCGATGCGGACGACACCGTCGAACTCGACGCCGGTGTCGGTGGTGACCTTCACCGTGCGGGGGATGGCGCCGTCGTTGAGCTCGGTGACGCCGGTGATGGAGAAGGTCTCCTCGCCGGTCAGGCCGAGCGTCTCGGCGGTGTGGCCCTCGGGGAACTGGAGCGGCAGCACGCCCATGCCGATGAGGTTCGAGCGGTGGATGCGCTCGTACGACTCGGCGATGACGGCCTTGACGCCGAGCAGCGCGGTGCCCTTGGCGGCCCAGTCGCGGGACGAGCCGGAGCCGTACTCCTTGCCGGCCAGGACGACCAGCGGGACGCCCTGGTCGATGTAGTTGCGCGAGGCGTCGTAGATGAACGACACCGGCCCGCCGTCCTGCGTGAAGTCGCGGGTGTAACCGCCCTCGGTGCCCGGCGCGATCTGGTTGCGCAGGCGGATGTTGGCGAACGTACCGCGGATCATGACCTCGTGGTTGCCGCGGCGGGAGCCGTAGCTGTTGAAGTCGCGGCGCTCGACGCCGTGCTCCGTGAGGTACTTGCCGGCCGGGGTGTCGGCCTTGATGGCGCCGGCCGGGGAGATGTGGTCGGTGGTGACCGAGTCGCCCAGCTTGGCCAGGACGCGGGCACCGGCGATGTCCTCGACCGGGGCCGGCTCCATGCCCATGCCCTCGAAGTACGGGGGCTTGCGGACGTAGGTGGACTCGGCGTCCCACTCGAAGGTGTTGCCGGTCGGGATCGGCAGCGCCTGCCACTGGGCGTCGCCGGCGAAGACGTCGGAGTAGGACTTGGAGAACATGTCCTCGCCGATGGTGTTGGCGACGACGTCGTTGACCTCGGCCTCGGTCGGCCAGATGTCCTTGAGGAAGACCGGGTTGCCGTCCTGGTCCAGGCCCAGGGACTCGCGGGTGATGTCCACCTTCATCGAACCGGCGATGGCGTAGGCCACGACCAGCGGCGGGGACGCCAGGTAGTTCATCTTGACGTCGGGGTTGATCCGGCCCTCGAAGTTGCGGTTGCCGGAGAGCACCGAGGTGACGGCGAGGTCGTGCTCGTTGACCGCCTTGGAGACCTCCTCCGGCAGCGGGCCGGAGTTGCCGATGCAGGTGGTGCAGCCGTAGCCGACGAGGTTGAAGCCGACCTTGTCGAGGTACGGGGTCAGGCCCGCCTTGTCGAAGTAGTCGGTGACGACCTTGGAGCCCGGGGCGAGGGTGGTCTTGACCCACGGCTTGCGGGTCAGGCCCTTCTCGACCGCCTTCTTGGCCACCAGGGCGGCGGCGACCATGACGTACGGGTTGGAGGTGTTGGTGCAGGAGGTGATCGCGGCGACGGTGACGTGGCCGTGGTCGAGCTCGTACTCCGTGCCGTCGGCGGCGGTGACCTTCACCTTGTGGCTGGGGGCGCCGTTGGAGATGGCCGGCGCGTCGGAGGCCGGGAAGGACTCCTTGCTGGCCTCGTCGACGTCGCCGCCGTCCTTGACGTAGTTGCGCACGTCCTGGGCGAACTGGGCCTTCGCGTCGGCGAGGACGATGCGGTCCTGCGGACGCTTCGGACCGGCGATGGAGGGCACGACCGTGGCCAGGTCCAGCTCGAGCTTCTCGGAGAAGTCCGGCTCGGCCTTCGGGTCCAGCCAGAGGCCCTGCTCCTTGGCGTACGCCTCGACGAGCGCGACCTGCTGGTCGCTGCGGCCGGTCAGGCGCAGGTAGTTCAGCGTCTCGTCGTCGATCGGGAAGATGGCGGCGGTGGAGCCGAACTCCGGCGACATGTTGCCGATGGTGGCGCGGTTGGCCAGGCTCGTCGCGGCGACGCCCTCGCCGTAGAACTCGACGAACTTGCCGACGACGCCGTGCTTGCGCAGCATCTCGGTGATGGTCAGCACGAGGTCGGTGGCGGTGGTGCCGGGCTTGAGCTCACCGGTCAGCTTGAAGCCGACGACGCGCGGGATCAGCATGGAGACCGGCTGGCCGAGCATGGCGGCCTCGGCCTCGATGCCGCCGACGCCCCAGCCGAGGACGCCGAGGCCGTTGACCATGGTGGTGTGCGAGTCGGTGCCGACCAGGGTGTCGGGGTAGGCCTTGCCGTCACGGGTCATGACGACACGGGCCAGGTGCTCGATGTTCACCTGGTGGACGATGCCGGTGCCGGGCGGGACGACCTTGAACTCGTCGAAGGCGGTCTGGCCCCAGCGCAGGAACTGGTAGCGCTCCTTGTTGCGGCCGTACTCCAGGTCGACGTTCACCTTGAAGGCGTCGTTGGTGCCGAACTTGTCGGCGATGACGGAGTGGTCGATGACCAGCTCGGCGGGGGCCAGCGGGTTGATCTTCGCCGGGTCGCCGCCGAGCTCCTTGACGGCCTCGCGCATGGTGGCGAGGTCCACGACACAGGGGACACCGGTGAAGTCCTGCATGATCACACGGGCCGGGGTGTACTGGATCTCCTGCGACGGCTGGGCCTGGGAGTCCCAGGAGCCGAGCGCTCGGATGTGGTCGGCGGTGATGTTCGCGCCGTCCTCGGTACGGAGCAGGTTCTCCAGCAGCACCTTCAGGCTGTAGGGAAGGCGCGCGGAGCCCTCGACCTTGTCCAGCCGGAAGATCTCGTACGACTCGTCGCCCACCTGCAGCGTGCTGCGGGCGTCGAAGCTGTTCGCCGACACGACAGTCTCCTTCATTGATGTACGCGTACCACCACACCGCAAACCGTGTGCGGCTACCGCCGCGTGGTGCCGCCACCCACGTCTCGACCGATCCGCTAAGGTAAGGCTAAGTTAGGTACCCCTTACCAGGGTGGTGGCTGCGGTGCACCTCGGCAGATATCTCGATGTCGAGATAACTCTAGTACACCGCGGCCGAATGGTCATGCGTGGGCCCGCTCACGACACCCGGATACCACCCTCCCGGGTACCCCGCTCCCGGCCCTCTCCCCATTCCCGACCCTTCTCCCCTCGACCCCGTCATCACCGGCCCCGGACGGGGTATGCGCACCGGGACGGCGCCGCGAACCCGGCACCGCGAACCCAGGGAGGGAGGCAGGGATGCCGCTCACGTTCCGCAAGAGCTTCAGGATCTTTCCGGGGGTGCGGCTGAACATCAACAAGCGCTCCTGGTCCGTCACCACCGGCGGGAGGCGCGGCCCGCGCCACACCACGAGCAGCACGGGACGCCGTACGACATCGATGGATTTGCCCGGACCTTTCGGATGGCGGCGCACGCGCAGCACCCGCCGCACCAGGTAATATTGACGTCATATCACCCGAATGGCCCCACTCGGGAGGCCCCCAGGAGGCGCCATCTCATATCTGAGATAGCCTCAGCCTCATGTCAGACGACTACCTCGTACGCATCGGCAAGCTCATCCGCGACGCCCGGCAACACCGTGGCTGGACACAGGCACAGCTGGCGGAGGCTCTCGGTACCAGCCAGAGCGCCGTCAACCGCATCGAACGCGGCAACCAGAACATCAGCCTTGAGATGATCGCCCGCATCGGCGAAGCACTCGACAGCGAGATCGTCTCTCTGGGCTACGCCGGCCCCATGCATCTGCGGGTCGTCGGCGGCCGCCGCCTCTCGGGCGCCATCGATGTGAAGACGAGCAAGAACGCGTGCGTGGCACTGCTGTGCGCCTCCCTGCTCAACCAGGGCCGCACGGTGCTGCGCCGCGTCGCCCGCATCGAGGAGGTGTACCGCCTCCTGGAGGTGCTGGGTTCCATCGGCGTCCGCACCCGGTGGATAAACGACGGCGTCGACCTGGAGATCGTGCCGCCCGCCACGCTGGACCTGGCCTCCATCGACGCGGACGCGGCCCGCCGCACTCGCTCGATCATCATGTTCCTCGGCCCGCTGCTGCACCGCCAGGACCGCTTCATGCTGCCGTACGCGGGCGGCTGCGACCTCGGTACCCGCACCGTCGAGCCGCACATGATCGCGCTGCGCCGGTTCGGCCTGGAGATCGCCGCGACCGAGGGGCAGTACCACGCGGTGGTGGACCGCGCCGTGCGCCCGGACCGGCCGATCGTGCTGACCGAACGCGGGGACACGGTCACCGAGAACGCGCTGCTGGCCGCCGCCCGGCACGACGGCGTCACCGTCATCCGCAACGCCTCCTCCAACTACATGGTCCAGGACCTGTGTTTCTTCCTGGAGGCGCTGGGCGTCAGGGTCGAGGGCATCGGCACCACCACGCTCACCGTGCACGGCATGCACACCATCGACGTCGACGTCGACTACTCCCCGTCCGAGGACCCGGTCGAGGCGATGAGCCTGCTCGCCGCGGCCGTCGTCACCGAGTCCGAACTGACGGTGCGCCGAGTGCCGATCGAGTTCCTGGAGATCGAGCTCGCGGTCCTGGAGGAGATGGGCCTCGACCACGACCGCACCCCCGAGTACGTCGCCGACAACGGCCGCACCCGGCTGGTCGACCTCACGGTCCGGCCCTCCAAGCTGGAAGCGCCGATCGACAAGATCCATCCGATGCCGTTCCCGGGCCTGAACATCGACAACGTCCCGTTCTTCGCGGCGATCGCGGCGGTCGCGCAGGGCCAGACCCTCATCCACGACTGGGTCTACGACAACCGCGCCATCTACCTGACCGACCTCAACCGCCTCGGCGGCCGCCTCCAACTCCTGGACCCCCACCGCGTCCTGGTCGAGGGTCCCACCCGCTGGCGCGCCGCCGAAATGATGTGCCCCCCGGCCCTGCGCCCCGCCGTGGTCGTCCTCCTGGCGATGATGGCCGCCGAAGGCACCTCGGTGCTCCGCAACGTCTACGTCATCAACCGGGGTTACGAGGACCTGGCGGAGCGACTGAACTCGGTCGGGGCCCAGATCGAGATCTTCCGGGACATCTGAATCTCTGCCGCGCAGATGCCGCCGCGCCCTGCCTGACCTGCGCGAATGCAGCTCTGGAAGGGGTGCGGCGGCACTTGTGGGACTTCTCTGGGACTTTGGGCCGGGATCGGACTCTCCCGGCCGCCCGGGCTACGCGAAGACCGCGTCGGTGGCGGTGCTGCCGTGCGTAGGGGTGACGCAGCCGACACTCCCGACCTCGTGGACCTCACACCGGCTGAAATCCGCCGTCTGCCAGCAACTGAACCCCGCCGCCATCCCGCAGGCCGCGACCACGCGGTGAACTGGTCCCGCTGGAGACACCGCCACCAAGCACGCGCCCGACGCTGTCACTACATGCGGCGCGGGCACACCTTCGCGGGACGGCCCCGGCAAGACCGTCCCGCGACCACAGCACACCCGCTACACTCCCCACCACCTGCCCGTTGACCAGGGAAAATCTAAAAGTCCGGCTGGAGTACTAAAGCTTCACACCCTGAACTGGTCAAAGCACGCCGACCCAGGTCCAGCACAGCAGAGCGTCCGGCCGGGGGACCCGGCCGGACGCTCTGCTGATCTCCCGTCCATAGGTGGTGGAACACCGTGTAGCGGCGGCCGTGAAATCCGCCGCACATCGCAGGAGCCGACCCCTACGACTGCTCCTGGCCGGCCGCGCCGGTGGTGAACACCTGGCGGATGAAACGTCGTTGCCACGGCACCTCGACCGCACGGGAGTGGTAGTTCTGCCGCACCCATTTGACCGCCTCTTTGGGGTTCATGCCCTCGAAGACGCACAACGCGGAGAGAGCCGTGCCGGTCCGCCCGACGCCGCCCCCGCAACAGATCTCCAAGCGTTCGTCCGTGGCGCGGTCGTACGCCACGCGGAGTTTGCGCATAGCGTCCATGGAGTCGGCGGGAAGCCAGAAATCCCGCCAGGGAATCCACAAGGACTCCCACGGCACCTCGGGAGGCTGATGCTCCGTCAGATGCACGGCTAACGTGGGAGTCTGTCCCTCCGGAAGGTCGTACCTGAGCCCACGTCCGCGAACCCTCCGCCCCGAGGGGAGCGTAATCACTTTAGGAGTATCGGCGTTCCACGGTTCGGTCATGATGAATTCCGTTCCGATCGGTCTCTTGCAATTGATTTGCTGGCCATGGCAATCATCCCCAAGGGGATCTGGGGAAGCACCTGTTGGGCATGGAAGACTAGCGCAAAGGCCAAAGCCTCGGCCTGCCCGAGGAAGCCCGCCGTCGCGCCCAGCACGGCCGCTTCGAAGGTGCCCAGTTGGCCCGGCAGGGTCGGCAGGATGTTGGACACCTCGACCGACAGGAGCACGAGCACCAGGACGGCCGCCGCCAGCCGCAGGTCCAGAGCCTTCGCCACCGCCACCACCGCCAACAGATCCAGTGCCCGGGTGGCGAGCGCCGCCGCCCCCAACTCCGCGAATACACGCGGACGGCGGACCGGCCCGAGCGAGGTGCGCGCATCGAACACGATTCTGCGCAGCCGGCTCTCCCGGGCGGGGGCGGACGGAGTGCGCGCGACCCTCACGATCAGCACGGTCTCCACCGTCAGCACCGCGAGATACGCCCAGGCCACGGCCACCGCCCAGCCAGGCACCCCGCTCCCCTGCCACCAGACAAGCACCAGGAAGGGCACCAGGCCCAGGCTGGAGAAGTACTTGCGGACCAGCATGAGCGTGACGGTCGCTGTCCGGGCCACCCCCTCGCGCAGCAGGTAGCCGACCCGGACGAACTCGCCCACCCCCTCCGGGCTGACGGCCGCCGCTGCTTGGACGGCGAACTCGATCCGCACCAGGAGAGGGAACCGGAGGCGGGAGTCGGTCAACAACGTGTTCCAGCCGACGGCCCGGGTCACCTGCGAGGAGACATTGGCCAGGACGGCCACGGCCGCCCAACGCCAATCGGCGGCCCGCAGCACCGTCCACAGATGATCCGGATCCATATCACGCAGGGTGATGACCAGGCTGACGCCCACCGCCGCGAACAGCAGCGCCCGGATCACCCGGTCGCGCGTGCTGCGGCTCTTCGGCGGGGACTCGGTCGGGATCAAGGATCGCTCCTCAGCTGCACTGTGCCCGCGTCGCCGTCGACGGTCAGCACGTCCCCGGTGCCGATCCGCGCGGTCGCGGTCCTCACGCCCATCACCGCCGGGATGCCGTACTCGCGCGCCACCACCGAGCCGTGGGACAGCGCGCCCCCGACATCGGCCACCACCGCGCCCGCCCGGGCGAGCAGTGGCGCCCACGCAGGCGTCACCTGGCGTACGACGAGGACCTCCCCCCTCTCCAGCGCGTCCGCGTCCGCGATCTCGTGGATCACCCGGGCACGGCCCGTGCAGCTCCCCGGGCTCACCGCCGATCCGCTCAGCCGGTCCTCCCCGTCCACGCCCCGCTCGACCCCGAACAGGGCCAGGGAGGTCATGTCGGCCCCGAAGAGCATGATGCGCGCGTCGGCGGGGATCACATCGGGCGGGTTGAGCCTCCGCTGCCACTGGCGCCGCAGGCGGCGCTCGCGCACCAGGTCGCGCCATCCCGCGTCGCTCGTTCCGGCGCTCACCCAGCCCTCCAGTTCCTCCCCGGTCAGGTAGAACACGTCGGCGGCGGCGTCGAGCAGGCCGACGAGGACCAACCGGCGGCCGAGTTCGAGATACCCGGCACGCATGAACGGCCAGCCGAGCGTGAAATAGTGCAGGGCCTCGTCCCGTACTCCGCTCCAGTGGTTCGCCCACCGGTGGACCCCGCGCCGCAACCGGCCGACCGGACCGCGCCCGAGCCGGTGTGCCGGATCACCGCCAGGGCCCGGCACTGCTGCCATGGCGCCCGGTTCACCGCCGCCGTCACGGCGGCGGCCGGCGATCACCGAGCGGAGCATCGAAGGATCGTCGATCGCGGTGGGCTCGGCCAGGTCGAGGCTGTACACCAGGTGGCCGAAGCGCCGCAGGTACTCCTGCAGCAGCTGCTCCTCGTCCTCCGGAGCGGCCGCCGCGACCCGGTCCAGGGCACGTTCGGCCTGGTGGGCGAACCGGTTCTCGCCCACGAGCAGGGATCCGGCCGTGAGCCCGGCGGTGCGCCGGCCACCGCGTGCCAGAACCGCCCCCAGCAGCCACTCGGTGGTGTTCCAGTGCCAGGCGAGGCCACCGATCACCGCCCAGTAGCGGGCGCTCAGCTCCTCGACAGTCCGGATCCGCCGCAGCACCTCGGCCGACGACAGGTCGACGAGCGGTGTGTCCCGCACCCGGTCGAGGCCCTCCCGGAGCGCGGGCAGCACCTCGCGCCGCCAGCGCCGCTCCACCGGCGAGAGATGGAAGTCCAGCCAGCGCGCGGTGAGCCGCAGGGTGCGCAAGGGATGCCGGGAGAGGGGGAAGTCGAAGCGCAGATAGGCGAAGCCGTTGACGGTCCCGTGCATCGGCTCCGGGATCAGCGGGCTGCGTGCGCGCAGTTCGCGTGGACCGCCCCAGTTGGTCGCCCACCGGTCGACGAGCGTCGGGAACAGCGTGGTGGCGAACAGCGGGGAGAGCGGATCGGACAGCCACGAGTCGCAGATGCTCATCCGAGCCCACCGTGCCCCGGGGACCTCGCTCACCCAGTCACCGAACTGCGTCGGCTGCGGGACGGCGGCGGTGATCGGGCGGGCCTGCAGCAGATGCAGCCCGGTGTCGTCCAGCGCCCACTCGATGTCCTGCGGTCCGCCCAGCGCCCGCTCCACCGCCAGCGCCGTACGCACGAGCGAGCGCAGACGGCTCCCGCGACCGTCCGTCTCGCCCATCCGCTCACCGAACGCGGTGCTGAACGCGGGCGGGTGCGGCTCCTTGCGGGAGAACACCGCCCGGTTCGGCTCCACCACTCCGTCCACGAGCTGCGTGCCGAGCCCCTCGACCGCCTCCACGAGGACCAGCTGGTCATCGTCCGCGACCGGCGCCTCCGCCGTGAACACCACCCCGGCCCATTCGGGGGCGACCATCGCCTGCACCACGACGGCCATCGCCGGGGCCTCCTCGGCGAGACCGATTCGGCCCCGGTAGACCCCGGCCGCGGAGGAGTGCCGGGACCGCTGGCACCGGCCGACGGCGGCGAGCAACTCCTCGAAGGTGCGCACGCCGAGCACGCTCTCGTACTGGCCGGCCGCGCTGCTCGCCGCACCGTCCTCGCTGGTGGCCGACGAACGCACGGCGACGCCGTGCGGGGCGGGCAGGGCCTCCCAGCGTTCCCGCACCTGAGCGACCACGTCGTCGCGCAGCCCCGACCCGCCGGCGCTCTCCTGGTCCTCCTCCCGGCCCGCCGCAGCGGTGAAGACATCCACCGGGATACAGAACCCGGGCGGTACGCGGAATCCCGCCGCCGCCAGCCGGCCCAGCCCCCTGGCCTTGCCCCCGACGCGTTCGACGGGCAGGTCCGCGGCCTCGATCAGGCTCACGATGCCCTCAGCCACGCTCTGCCACCTCCACCCACCGCTGGTAGAAACGCCGGAACCTGCGCACCGCCGCGTCACCGGGCACATAGATGCCGTGCCGGTCGCCCGGCAGCAGGGTGTCGAAGATCGGGAGGTCCTGACGGGCAGCCACCTGCACCTCCGCGCGGTGGACGAGCGCGCGCACCCACCCCAGGGCCCCCGCACCGTCGGGGTCGACGGCGGCGTTGATGTGCTGGACACTGTGGTGCTCCCCGATCGGGGTGACGGCCAGGACCATCCGGTAGAGACGCCGGCCGTCCGCGTAGTATTCGATCTCCTGGCAGCTCGCCCAGCCGCGCATGCGCAGGGTGAACTCCTTCGCGTTGAGCCCGAAGACGTTCGACACCGTGCCGAGCGCACCTCGGTACGCGGGCCAGGTAAGGGTCGCGTCGCAGCGCTCCTCCGGCTCGTCGTCCGGCGTGCCGCCGTCTGCTGACCGCTCGCGCGCGTCCGCGAACTCGATCCGGGCGTCCCCGGCCACCGTCAGCCCGTGCAGGGCCACCAGATGGTCCGGATCGTAGGTGTTCTCCAGGATGCGCCGGGTGGTGGCCCGGGTCGGGTCGGCCAGTCGGAAGCCCCGGACGCCCGGAAACCGCCGCACCGCCAGGTCCGGCCGGTCGGGTGGTTCGTAGCGGGGCGGCCCGCTGCCGTACCACACCCACACATAGCCCGAGCATTCCCGGGTGGGCAGCGCGGTGACGGTGGCCCGCGTCGGCGGGCGCCGCCCCGGCACGAAGACACACGCCCCGGACTCGTCGAACCGCCAGCGGTGGAAGGGGCATTCCAGCGTGCCGTCGACCACCTTGCCGCCGTGCAGGGCGGCCCCCGCGTGCGGGCAGACCGCGCTGTGCACCCGGGCCCGGCCGTCGCCACCGCGCCAGCCCACGTAGGAGTTGCCGAAGAGGGTGACCCGGCGTGGCCGGCGCCGCAACTCCGCGGAGGGAAGAGCGACATACCAGCCGGAGGCGAGGTTCGTGATCGGCCGTGCCGACCTGGCCATCCGCTCAGACGTCCTGTGCCTCATCCCATCCCCTCCTCGAGACTGTGCCGCCCTCGCCGCGCCGCACCGGCTGCCCCGTCCCTCGGCCCCCGCCCGTCCAACGGCGATGGAACTGGCGGAACCGCAGCACGCCCTCGTCGTCGGACGTGTTGATCGAGCCGTCGGTCTCCGTGGCATCCCGGTAGATACGCAGATCCGCTCGCGTCCCCCACCAGTGCTGGAGCCGGTAGCCCCAGAAGACCGGAGCGGAGCCGAGCAGCCCGCCGGACCGCGGCATGACGGTCCAGCCGTGCATGGTGGTCCGCCCCTGCGCCACCGGCGTCACGGCGAGCAACTCGTGCGCCACCGGGCGGTCGTTCAGCTCGAAGGTCAGCACCTGGTACGAGGGCGTCGAGCGCAGGTGCAGACAGAGTCGGCCCAGACCGCCCGGCCGCCGGTCCAGCGGGGCCGGCAGGGTGATCGAGTCCGTGGTGATGCGCGTCCCGATCGTGTGCTTGTCCACCTCGGCGTCCCAGGTGAGCCGCAGATCGCCGGCGATCCCGTGGACCACCGGGAAGTGGGGTACGTCGAAGCCGTTCTCCAGCACCCGGCGCGCCGTCGCGTTGGTGTCGAAGGCGAACCGGTAGCGCCGGTGGGCCGGTGACCGCCGGTCCAGATGGGGAAAGTCGGGCGGCGGGTACTCGGGAGCCGCCGAGCCCACCCAGGTCCAGACGTAGCCGAGCCCCTCCCAGGAGGGGTGGACCCGCGCCGAGGCGCCATGCGGCACTCGCCGGGTGGCGGGGGCGGCCACGCAGGTCCCCTCACCGTCGAACCGCCAGTGGTGGAAGACGCACCGCAGCGCGCCGTCCACTACCCGCCCCAGCTCCAGAGCGGCTCCCTGATGTGGACAGAAGCGGTCCATCACCACGGCCGCGCCGTCGCCCGCGCGCCAGACCACCACCTCCCGTCCGGCCACCACGGCGGCCCGGGGCCGTCGTCCCACCCGGGTGGAACGCTCAGCCACGTACCACCCACGTGCCAGGTCGCGGGGCGGTTCGAGATTCCGGGGTGCCTGCCCCCGTACCGGCGCGAAACTCATCGGCCGGCCTTTCCGTCGTCCGCGGCCCGGTCGACCCACGACTGGTAGTAGCGGCGGAACCGGAGCAGCCCGTTGTCGTAGCGCACGTAGAGCGTGGGCTGGGCGTTGCGGGTCGAGTCGTAGACAGGTACGTCCTGGAAGGTCCCCGCCCTGTTCTGCACCCAGAACAAGGCGTAGTTGAAGAGGGTCCGGTACCAGCGTCCGGTGCGACGCACCCCCGCCCAGCCGACCTGCCGGGTGGCCCGGTCGCCCTCGGGGACGATCCCCATGATCACTTTGTAGACCTCGACGCCGTCGACGTACGCCGTGAAGCGCTGGCCGCCCGGCCACCCGTCGACCAGCAGTTGCATACGGCGGCCCATCGCGAAGGTGGAGACGACACCGGTGATCCAGCCCAGGGGCGAGCGGCGCAGCGGCGGCCGCCACGGCCGGCCGGAAAACCAGACGCCGAACCAGGCGTCGTCCCGCGTCAGCGGCGGGCCGTTGTCCGCCGCCTCAGACTGCTCGGCCAGCACGCGGAACTCCACCCCGTCCAGATCCAGTCCGTGCAAGGCGCTGAAGTGCTGGTGGTCGACCGCGTTCTCCAGCAGTTGGCGGATCGTCCCGGTAGTCGCGTCGTCGTAGTAGAAGCCGAGGTAGCGACGGGGTCGGTCGGTCAGAGCCGGGAACTCCGGCAGGTCGAAGAGGGGTTCGGCGGTGCCGTACCAGACCCAGACGAAGCCGTACGCCTCGCGCGTGGGGTAGGACCGCGTCCGGGCCGTCGTCGGGATGCGCGACAGCCCGGGGATCGCGGAGCAGACCCCGTTCCCGTCGAACCGCCAGTGATGGAACGGGCAGCGCAGTTCGCCGTCGACCACGTCCCCGAGGCCCAGGTTGGCGCCCTGGTGCGGGCAGTGTGCGGCGACGCAGCGCACTACCCCCAGCCGGTCACGCCACAGCACCACCTCACGCCCGAACAACCGCATCCGGTATGGCCCCTTGCCCATGCGGGAACTCCTGACCGCGGCATACCAGGAGGCGGCGATGTTCGCCCCGGCGGGATTGGGCGGAACGGCCGCGGCGGGGACGGTCCGAAGCTCCTCCGGGGAGCCGTCCGCGCCGATCACGCCGCCCCCCGGCTGCCGACCACCTCAGCGGCCCAGCGCAGCATCGACGCGCGCTCGCCGAACCCGTCGAGCTCCGCCACCGCCCGCGTGATCAGTCCGCACACCCGCTCACGTGCCTTCGCCACCCCCACCAGCCGGGGGTACGTCCATTTGCCCGCGGCCCGGTCCTGGCCGACGTCCTTGCCGAACTCCTCGAAACTGGACGTCTCGTCGAGAATGTCGTCGACGATCTGATAGGCGAGCCCGAGATTCCGCGCATACGTCGTGAGGCGAGTTATGTCGTCCTGCGAGGCGCCTCCCAGAATCGCCCCGGTCACCACGGAAGCCTCGATGAGGGCGCCGGTCTTCTTGATGTGCATCTCCTCCACGGTCCACGGGTCGACGTCGTCGCGTCCCTGGCAGTAGAGGTCGAGCGCCTGACCGCCGGAGAGTCCGGACGGGCCGACCACCTCGATCAGTTTGGCCATGACGCCCAGCAGTCTCTCCGGTTGCAGCGACTCGGAGTTGTGGAGGATGAACTCCAGCGCATAGGCGAGCAGCGCGTCGCCCGCGAGCAGCGCCATGCCCTCGCCGAACACCCGGTGATTGGAAGGGCTGCCGCGACGGAAATCGTCGTCGTCCATGGCCGGCAGGTCGTCATGGATGAGCGAAGCCGTGTGCAGCATTTCCAGGCCGCAGGCGGTGGGGAGCGCAATCGAGACGTCGGTGTCGAATATCTGGTAGGTCAACAGGCACAGAGTCGGCCGGATGCGCTTTCCGTCGGACAGCAGCGAATAGGCCATGGCCTCACGCAGCCGAGGCGGCTCCACCGAGTCGACGGAGGAGCGCAGCTTCTCGTCGACCTGGCGACGGAAATTCTCCATCGGGGCCGGAAGTTCTGGTTCCACTTGGGTGCTGTCCATCGCGAAGGACACGAAGTCTCACTCTCCCCGTCAGTGCGCCGAACGGGCCATCGGGCTAATGGGGAGGCCGATGACGCCGATTCGTTTGAAGGAATCAGGGATGGCATGGGATTCCGGTCACCGATCGCACAGATCCGGCCTGCGGATGTGCTGCGTTCGGCCCTGCGGGACCCTTTGTGCAGAGAAAACGACGGATGGATCGCAGTGCGACGGCTGGTCCGCTCAGAGCGCCCGCGCGCCCGCGCCTGCCGCCGCTTCGGACAGCGGATCGCCGACCACGCTCATCCGCTTCAACCAGCGGTCCGTACCGTCGAACCTCGGTCGGTAGGCCCGACATCCTTGTACGGCACGGTAGTTGTCCACGATCAGCACGTCCCTCTCGCAGATCACCACGTCGCGCTGGGCGCGGTCGAGCTCGTCGACGATCGCGGCCAGCGCCTCGGCGACCTCGTCGTCGCCGGGCAGCGCCGCCGTGTAGGGCGCGTCGATCCGCAGGCAGGGGGCCTCGGGACTGCTGAAGAGGAGGGCGACCGGCTCTGGGTTCTCGTACATCTCGCGCGCCCGCCGGAGCGTCTCACTGTCAGGGGCGGACTCGGCCGACTGACGCAGGTGTTCCAGGTCGGGGCGGATCAGAAAGCGGCGCTCGCTGAGCACGGACCGGTGCTCGTCGGTCAGTCGTACGTCGTGGACGGTGCCGAGCGTGGTCGGCACCCGGTCGGGGTTCCTGACGCCGAGGAGCGCCAGATAGCGGCATCTGTCCTGGTGGAAGCCGTCCTCGGTGTGCCGCTCCAGGACGACCGGGCCATGGCCGCTCTGCTCGTAACGGTCGCTCTCGACCGGGACGAGATTCTGCACCATCCGGCCCCGCTGGATGGTCGGCCAGGCGAAGACCCCACCCAGACAGGAGGCCGGCAGGGCCAGTTGCGCCTCCTCCAGTTCCTGGCGGCTGTCGTCGAGGGCTTCCTGCCAGGAGAGCGGTGTGGGACCGCACCGGTCGGGGTCGACGCGCACCCCGGACAGGTGCAGGGCGCACAGCGTGGGCGATTCCCGTAATTCCTTCAGTACCGCGCGAATTGACTCCGGTATTCGATGGATATGGTCTTCCAGGCCCTCATGGAAAGAGGGCTTCGTCGGAGAGCCCTGGGCGGCCAGCACGGCCTTGGCTGCTTTACACAACCCATCGGCCTCTTCGGCCGAAAGTGAGCGCACTAAAACGACGTCCATTACGATCCCCCGTGGCTGGTTGGACGGCGACCGAATCTGCGACGAACGGAACAGGCGGCGTTAGCGGCGAATGCAGCCGAGCCTGCGCGTCAGGCCTTGCGAGTAAGCCTGGACTGTGCGGATCATCATGGTACACCATGTTCACCATTCGTTCGAGGGACTGCAACTCTGAATAGTCAGTTCCGCTACGCCGGTTGCTTGTCCATGGCTCGAAACAAGCCATGCGGCGTTCGATTCCAGGAGGCTGGTTTGAGCAGGATGAGAGGCCTGAGACTGACAGCGTCTCAGCGAGTCAAACGGCTATTGACCTCGGTCGTCACGCAGGTGGCCCCACCGATTCGGCGCGGCACCGAGGTCGCTGTCAGCGAAGGCATCCACCGCCCCGTCCTCAGGTCTACTTTCAAACAGCAACTTCGCGCCACACCGGTCCGGTTGACGGTGCGCTACCTCGCATTCGCGGTGAAACGCGCTCGTCTTGCCGCACTCGCCCCAGAACCCGTCGGAGGGAAGCTATTCGGACATATGGCAAGTTTCCGGGACGCCTACTTTGAAAGGGCCCTGGCCCGCCTTTGCGCCCGCATTCCCGATGGAGCGCGCTCCCATCGGGACATCGCGGAACTCGCCGAAGCGGAATTCGCGGTCCGCCAGGGCGCCGCGAAACCGGAACAACTCCGGCGACTGATGGAGTTGGCCCCCAGCGAACTGCGCGTCGTCCGCGACCTCGGCCGGCCGTGGGCCCGCGACGGCGACGAGGCGCTCCGCGAGACGCTGCGGCCCGCCGAGAGCCTCGCCTACGTCGCGTGGGACCTGGAGCAGTACGCCCGTGGCACCGGCGCGATCAAGCGCACCAACATCTACGCCGCCTTCGTGGACACCTACGGCGACGCGGCTGAGGAACGGCTCCGACATGAAGTCGCCGACCTGGAAGTGCAGTTCGAAGCACAGTTACGATCCATCGGCGCCGAGGACCGCGAGCGACTCAAACGTGCGCTCACGCTCCACTGCGCCCCCCTGCGGGACCGCTTCCCGGATCCGGAGGCGGACCGGCACGAGGAGAAGAGCTCGGCCGAAGGGGTGTCGAGCGCCGTCGTCCTGTTCGGCATGCTGTGCGTCGTCGGATGGCTGGTGGCCTACGTGGCGATCATCTACCGGGGCTTCGCCGACCAGACGTACGGGGTGCCACTCGCCGCTCTCTTCGCCAATCTCACCTGGGAGTTCGCCTACGGTTTCCTCCTGGACCCGCTGGGCGACTACTTCCACACCGCGAGCATCTTCGGCTTCCTGGTCGACGCGGTGATCGCCTGGCAGGTGTGGAAGTACGGCGCGACGCAGTTCCCGGACAGCGCGCTCGGCCGCTACTTCCGGCCGATCTTCGGGCTGTGCCTGGCCGTCGCCCTGTCGGTCAACTACCACGCCTTCATCGACCTGGCGGACCCCGACGGGGAGTACACCGGATTCGGTATCAACCTCATGATGTCCATCCTGTACATCAAGATGCTGGAGGACCGCGGATCGCCCGCGGGCCAGTCGATGTACATCGCCGTGGGCAAGTGGCTGGGCACGCTGTGCGCCTGGATCGCCACGGCCCTCACCGTCACCACCTCACCACAGCGGACCTGGCCCACGAACTGGTCCGATTTCACGCGCAGATCGCTGGGCAACCGTTCGTATCCGCTGACGCCGCTGATCAACGTCATGTACGGGTGGACGTTCCTGCTCGACGCCGCCTACTGCGTCCTGCTCCACCGCCGTATCAAGGCCGCCGGCATGTCGCCCTGGCGCCGGTTCTGAGAATCTCCGCTTCGCTACGGGGCTGCCGTCCGCGACCGGACGGCAGGAAGGGAATGGTCATGAGTGCGAACCGCCAACAGGTCGTCGACTACTTCGAGGGGACACGCTGGGACTACCGCCATCTGTGGCGCAGTGAGAAGGCCGGCGCCCTGCACTTCGGTTTCTACGACCAGGGGATCCGCAACCATGTGACGGCACTGCGCCGGATGACCGGCTATCTGGCGTCGGTCGTCGGGATCACTCCACAAGACCGGATCATGGACGCCGGCTGCGGGATCGGCGGCTGTGTGATCCGCATAGCCGAACGGTTCGGGTGCCGAGCCACGGCCGTCAACATCACGCCTTTCCAGGTCACGGCCGCCCGGGAGGCAGCCCGCCGGGCGGCTGTCGACGACATCGTGGAGTTCGTGGAGGCCGACTTCACCGACACCGGTCTGCCCGACGAGTCGCACACCGTCGTGTGGGCGCTGGAGAGCGTCGTCCATGTCGACGACAAGGAGGCCTTCGTCCGCGAGGCTCACCGGGTGCTGGCCCCGGGCGGCCGACTGATGATCGCCGAGTACCTGGTCCGCGAGGATCCGGTGCCGACCCCGTCCGAAGAGGAGGAGCTGCGGACCTGGTGTCAGGGATGGGCGATGCCCGGCCTGCTCACCGGCGGCGAGTACGAGCGGCTGCTGCGCAAGCAGGGCTTCGAGGACGTACGGATCACGGACATCTCCCACCACGTCGCCCCGTCCCTGAAACGGCTGGGATGGCTGGTGCGGCTGCTGGGCCCCACCGCGCCGGCCTTCCGGCGGCTCGGGGTGCTGGCCCCGGTGCCCGCCGCGAACCTGAGCGCGTCCGCCGCACAGATCCGGATGTTCGACGCCGGGGTCTGGCGCTACAAGGTTGTCACGGCCAGGAAGCCCGGCGACGCCGACCCGACCGGACGCACCCCCGCCCAGTCCGCGTCGTGACGGGCGCCGGGGCCGCGGCCGCCTCCCGACACCTCCTCGGATCGGCGGTCTCGGCGGTGGCGCTCGTCCTGCTGACCGCGCTGGTGGCTTCTGGGAGCGACGCCGTCAGCGCGTTCGACGCCGACGCCAGGGCGCTCGCCGACCGCGTCTTCGGCTCGTCGGACGGCTCGTGGTTCGCAGCCGTCGGACGGGCCGACACGGTCGGCTCGACCCTGCTGGGGGCCGGCCTGCTGACAGTCCTCGGCGTAACTCTGCACCGTCGCCGGTTCGCCGCCGCCCTGTGGGTGCTCGCCGGTCTGACCGTTCAGTTCGCGGCGGAGACGGCGCTCGGACCGCTGGTGGGACGGCCGATGCCGCTCCCGGCCGACGGCACCGCCCCCGACCCCGGGTACAGCTTCCCGTCCGGACACACGGCCTCCGCGACGCTCGTCCTCGCGGTGCTGCTGGTCGTGCTGCGCACGGGGACACCGGTGTGGTGGCTGTGCCTGGGCCTGGGCTCGGTCCTCGTGGCGGCTGTCGGCGTCTCCCGCGTGCTGGCGGACGCCCATCACGCCGCCGACGTCGCGGGCGGCGTCCTGCTGGGGCTCGTGGTCGGCTTCGCGCTCGCCTGGCGCCTGGACGCCCGCCCCCCGGACAGCTCCGGAAAGGAAGCAAGATGAACAGCTCAGCCGGCCTGACGTCGACGCCACTGGCGAAGGCGGCGGGCATCGTACGGGACTACGTGCTGCGGATGTACTACGTGGTGGACGAGGTGCCGCGCGGACAGCGCCTGCGTCTGACGCCCGTGCTGCTCGGCGTCGAGTACCTCGTCTATCGCGTCGACTCCCTGGCCGAACGCAACGCGGCGGTGGACCTCGACGCCGTACGGGGCAGCGACTACGAGGCGTTCCACACCTACAAGAGGGCCTTCGAGAAAGTGCTTCGGGTACTGGGAGCGTGGAACGAGGACGTGGCCTTCCTCGTCGACGAGGCGGAGCGGTTCATCCGCCTGGAGAACGCCACCACCTCGCGTGGGACCGCCACCCCTCAGGACGCCCTCGCCATGGCCGAACTGCGGCCCACCGACGTACGCCTGCTGCGCGCCATGACCTTCGCCCTGCGCGGGCAGTCGATGGATCCCGCGACCCGGGACCTGCTCTGGCCGGTGGAGGTTCTCGCGGACATCGCGAACGACCTCCGCCACTACGAGCGGGACGTCGCCTCGGGCACCTTGAACGTCTACGCCGTCTTCGTGGAGCTCTACGGCGACGCGGCCGCCGCGGAGCTGCGTCGTGAGGTCGACCGGTACGAGTCGATGTTCCTCGACCGTCTATCGGCGCTGCCGCCCGAGCGGCGTGTGCGCACGGCGGAGGTCTGCCGGCGTCGCTACGCGGAGGCCGTGCGGCCCTACCCCCGGGTGATCACCCGGACTGCGGTCCCTGCGCCGGTGTCCCGGGCCGACGGCACAAGCCTACGCAAGGGCACCGCCGTCGGCGCGGCCTTGGCAGTCGGCGCGCTCGCCGCGGCGGCGTACGGGCGTGGGCGGCGTCGGCCGTCGCCCCTGTCGCCACTGCTTCGCACGATGAGAGGACACACCTCATGAGCAGCTCGACGCGCCAGATACCGGTCATGTTCAACCCGCTCTCCGACGGGTTCATGGGGGACCCGCACCCCCACTACGCCGAGGTGCGCCGGCACGCACCGGTGCACGAGCATCCGGGCGGATTCTGGATGGTGTCCCGGTACGAGGACGTGGAGGCGCTGCTGCGCGCGGACCTTTCCGTCGACAAGCGCAAGGCGCTGGGCGCCGCCGACCCCGCCCGCCCACCGCGACTGAAGGGACTCGCGCTGATCGACCAGGACCCCCCGGACCACACCAGGCTGCGCAAACTCGTCTCCCAGGCGTTCACTCCCCGGGCGATGAGCGGCATCGAGCCGATCGTGCGTGAACTGGTCGACCGAGCGCTGGACGAACTGGACCGTGCCGGGGGCGGGGACCTGGTCGAAACCCTGGCCTTCCCGCTGCCGTTCGCCGTGATCACCCGGATCCTGGGGATGCCCGAGGTCGACACGGTGCGCCTGCGCGAGCTGACGAGTCTGCTGATCCGGTTGGGAGAGCCCGGCGCCGGATCCGCGGCCGAGGCGGACATCGAAGCCGCCGACACCGAGATGGTGGAACTCGTCTCCGACGCGATCTCCCGCAAGCGCCGGGACCGCGGCGATGATCTGCTCACCGCCCTCATCGACGCCGAGGACGACGGCGACCGGCTCAGCCACGACGAACTGGTCGCCCAGGTCGCCATGGTCTACGTCGCCGGCTACGAGACGACCGTCAACCTGATCTCGGGCGGGATCCTCGCGCTGCTGCGCAATTCCGACCAGCTCGGCCTCCTGCGCGCCACACCCGACCTCGACCGGAACGCGATCGAGGAGCTGCTCCGCTACGAACCACCGGTGCACCTCGCCCGACGCATCACCCTGCGCCCCCACCGGGTGGGGAAGCACGAGATTCCGGCCGGCTCGGTCGTCCTGGCGAGCCTGGCCGGGGCCAACCGCGACGAGGAGTTCTGGGGTCCGGACGCCGACCGCCTGCGGCTGAACCGCGAGAACGCGCGCCGCCACGTCTCCTTCGGCGGCGGCGCCCACTACTGCATCGGCGGGGCACTCGCCCGTATCCAGGGACGGATCGCCATCGGGGAACTGGTCCGCCGCTTCCCCGACCTGGAACAGGCGGGTGAGGTCCGCTGGAACGGCCTGCTGAGCCTGCGCGGGGCCGCCCAGCTGCCCGTCCGCGTCTGACCGTCACCCGTCACACGGCCTTTGTGGCGAGAGGGCTCCGCCTCCCCGCCACAAAGGCCGTGCCCCGGCGCCTGCCGTCGAAGGCGCAGTGCCGGCGGACACCGCCTGGTCGCCACTGTCTGCAGACGCCGGGTCGTCGGGATGACGACCATGCCGAAGGTACAAGCGGCCTGGCTCGGTGCCTCCGCACGCGCCTTCCCGCCACCCCGCCTGATGCCAGAAGCCCACGGTCGCGCACGGCATAGGCTGATTCCCAGTCACCCGGCTCCAGACCGCGGGACCTTAACCGGCCGCGAGCCGTTCGAGATGCGCGCGTTGCCGTTCGTTCAGAGCGGACCACCGATGCACGAACACCAGCCCACACTGCACTCTCATGCCCCCTGCACAGAGCCGAAAGAGTGGATGCGAGCAGTGGGAGTTCCTGGGACTCTTCTGGGACTTCCGGCTGCGTCAACGGGTACGAGCGTGAAACAGCCGAAAGGCCATTCGTGCAGGTGAGCGGCTCTCCACCGCCCATCGCGGCAGGTCACAGGGCCGGCTGGTCTCTTCCGGGACATCTGACGGCCCTCGGAAAGGTGTCGCCACGCCCCTTCTGACCTGTGTGAACGCGAGGAAGGAAAGGAGGGGGCGTGGCGGCGCCTCTGGGACTTTTCTGGGACTTTCGGCCGGGACCGAAGGCGTCATCTTGCGGACCGGAGTGAGTCCGGGAAAAGGGCCAGGTGAGGACCTTTTCCCGGCTCGCTGCCCCGCGTGCGGGCCGCCCAGAGCGTCAGACGAGCGTCATGACCGACAGCCCACGCCTCCTGCTCGGGGGCAGAACACGCTGCCACAACCGGCTCACCCGGCGCGGGGCCACACTGCTCGCTTTTGACCGACGCCGTGGCTTCGTCCGAAGGCACGGACATGACGGTGCCGGGACCCTGTTGGGGGTGCTCAGACTCGTGGGGAGGCATCTCACGCAGCGAATGGGCGGTTTACCCGTCCTCGGGGAGCTACGGAGTCCGCCTGTCCTCTCGTCAGACCGGGTAGGCGTGGGTCTGGGTGGCCTTGACCGTGGCGTAGACGGTGGCGCCGGGGTGGAGGCCGAGTTCGGCGGCGGCGATCGTGGTCAGGTCGGCGGCGAGGGGGAGTTCGCCGGTGAGGGCGGCGCGGATCTGGTCGCCGTGGGTCTCCAGGCCGGCCACTTCGCAGCGCCAGAGGTTGCGGGCGCTGGTGCCGGTGGGGCGGTCGCGGTGCAGGGTGACCGCGCCGGGCGGGAAGGCGACGAACACCGGGCCGGTGAGGTCCTCGGCGGTGGTGAGCGTCGGACCGGACTCCAACCGCACGGTGTGGCCTTCCGCCCGCCCCCGGTAGAGGTTGAGGCCGACCAGGTGGGCGATGTAGTCGGTGCGCGGGCGGCGGGCGATGTCCTGGGGCGTGCCCTCCTGGACGACCTGGCCGTGCTCGACGACGACCAGGCGGTCGGCGAGGACCATGGCGTCCAGCGGGTCGTGCGTGACCAGGACGGCGACGGCCTCGAAGTCGGCCAGGTGGCGCCGGAGCTGGGCGCGGACGTCGAGGCGGGTGCGGGCGTCGAGGGCGGCGAGGGGTTCGTCGAGGAGGAGCAGGCGGGGACCGGTGGCCAGGGCGCGGGCGAGGGCGACGCGCTGGGCCTGGCCGCCGGAGAGGTGGCGGGGCTTGGCGGTGGCGTGCTCGGCCAGGCCCATGCGGTCCAGCCACGCGGCGGCCTGCGCGCGGGCCTGTGCCTTGCCGGCGCCGTGGCAGCGGGGTCCGAAGGCCACGTTGTCCAGCGCGGTCAGGTGGGGGAAGAGCAGGTAGTCCTGGAAGACCACCCCGACGGGGCGGGCTTCGGGCGGCGTACGGTCCAGCTCCGTGCCGTCGAGTCGTAGGTGGCCGGCGGTGAGCGGGGCGAGGCCGGCGAGGGCGCGCAGGGCGGTGGTCTTGCCGGCGCCGTTGGGGCCGAGCAGGGCGACGACCTCGCCCGGGGCGGCGGTGAGCGCGATGTCGAGGCGGAAGGCGCCGCGCTCGACGACGAGCCGGGCGTCGAGGCCCTCGGGTCCGGGGGTGCCGGGGCCGTCGCCGGTGAGGTCGTGCCGGGACTTGTCGGTGTCGGTCATGAGGCGGTCATCCAGCGGTCGCGCAGGCCGGCCAGCACCGCGATCGAGACGGCGAGCAGGACCAGGCTGAGGGCGATGGCCGCCTGGGGGTCGCTCTGCAGGGCGAGGTAGACCGCCAGCGGCATGGTCTGGGTGCGGCCGGGGAAGTTGCCGGCGAAGGTGATCGTCGCCCCGAACTCGCCCAGCGCCCGCGCCCAGGCCAGCACGGCGCCCGCCGCGATGCCCGGCGCGATCAGCGGCAGGGTGACCCGGCGGAACGCGGTGAAGCGGGAGGCGCCCAGGGTGGCCGCGGCCTCCTCGTAGCGGCGGCCGGCGGCGCGCAGCGTGCCCTCGACGCTGATGACCAGGAACGGCATCGCCACGAACGCCTCCGCGAGCACGACACCGGCGGTGGTGAAGGGCAGGGTGATGCCGAACCAGGAATCCAGCCACCGCCCGACGATGCCGTTGCGGCCCAGCGCCATCAGCAGGGCCACCCCGCCCACCACCGGCGGCAGCACCAGCGGCAGCGTCACCAGGGCCCGGACCAGGCCGCGGCCCGGGAACTCGACCCGGGCCAGCAGCCAGGCCAGCGGCACGCCGATCACCAGGCTCACCGCCGTCGCCGCGGTGGCGCAGATCAGGGACAGCCGCAGCGCCTGCCACACCTCGGGGCTGGTCAACTGCGCGGGCAGGCTCGACCAGGGGGCCCGGACCAGCAGGCCGAGCAGGGGCACCAGCAGGAACGCCAGGCCGAGCAGTGCGGGCAGCAGCAGCGGCAGCGGTACGCCCCGGCCGCCGCCCGCCGGTGTGCGCCGGCGCCGCGGACCGGTGCCCTTGCGGGCGGCGGCCGGGGCACCGGTCCTGTGCGGTGTGGTCACGGCGCGGTGAACCCGGCCTCGGTCAGCGCCTTCTGACCCTCGGCGGACTGCACCAGCGCGATGAACGCCTTGCCCGCCCCGGCGTTCGGTGCGTCCTTGAGCAGGGCGATCGGGTAGTCGTTGACGGCCAGCGCGGCCTCGGGGAAGTCCACGCCCTCCACCTTGTCACCCGCCGCGAGCACATCGGTCCTGTAGACGACGGCGGCGTCGGCCTCCTTCAGGGCCACCTTGTTCAGGGCGGACTTGACGTCCTCCTCGTAGGAGACGGGCGTGAGCTTGAGATCGGCGGCGCTCAGCGCCTTCTCGGCCGCCGCGCCGCACGGCGCCGTCCTGTCGCACAGCACGACCTTCAGGTCGTCCCCGGTGAGGTCCTTCAGGGAGGCGATCTCGTCCGGGTTGCCGGGCAGGGTGGCGATCTCCAGCCGGTTGCGGACGAAGGTGGCCGGGGTCCCCGCGGCGTCCCCGGCGTCCGTGACGACCTTCATCGTCCTGGGGCTGGCGGAAGCGAACACGTCGGCCGGGGCGCCGCTGGTGATGCCCGCGGCGAGTGAGTCGCTGCCGCCGAAGTTGAAGACGACCTTCGTGCCGGGGTGCTGCTTCTCGAACTCCCCGCCCAGCCTGGTGAAGCTCTCCGTCAGCGAGGCCGCGGCGAAGACGTTCACGGTCCCGGACGGCTTGCCGGAACCGCCGGCCGACGAGGAGGCGTCGGACTCGGTGCCGGAGTCCGGGTCGGACGACGAGCAGGCACTCAGCGCCAGCAGCGCGGCGGCGCCTGCGCCGGTCACCTGGAGCATCCGGCGGGTCCGGCGCACGGATCGGGTCATCACGGGTCCACTCCCTCATGGTCCTGAACGGACACGTCTACGGTCTTTCGACGACCACGTCGGTCGACTTGATCACGGCAACCGCCGGAACGCCGGGCTCCAGCCCAGTTCCTCAGCCGACTCCCGGCCGACCAGCGCCACCACCCGGAACGGTCCGGCCTGGACCTCCATCTGGGCCGACACGTCTCCGACGGTCACTCCGGTGACGATGCCTTTGAACCGGTTGCGGGCGGAGGAGCCGGTGGACTCCCGCTCAACCCGGTACGAGTCCCGGGCGTAGGCCGCGAGGACCGGCCCGGGGATGATCCGGTGGCCCGTCTCGTCGCGTTCGGCGGCGAGTTTCCCCCTGTCCACCAGGCGCCTCACGGTGTCGGCGCTGACGCCGGGCAACGCGGCGGCGTCCCCGATCCGGTAGGTGCGCATGCGCAGATGATACTGCCGCAGATGCCAGGCGAAACACTCTCGTTTCATGGTATGAGCCGTTCCCGCACATGAATCGCATGGCATATGCGTTTGTACGGGATGGCTTGTCGGGTACGGTCCTCCGGGAGGTGGCAGCCCGTGAGTCAGTCCCGCGCAGCCGCCGGTACGGCAGCCGGCCCCCTGGCAGAGATCGTCATCACCGGTGACCTGGGCCGTCCGGCCCGTCTGACGGTGGCCGACCTGCTCGCCCGGCCCCAGCACGCCCCGCAGGTCGCCTTCGCATGCGCCACCAGCGGCGTCCGGCACCACCACTTCACCGGACCGCTCCTGCACGATGTCCTCACCGCCACCGCCACCGCCACCGCCCCGGCCTTCGACCCCGCGTGGAGCCGGCTCTTCGGGGATTCCCCTGGGACTTCGGGCGGGGACCGAGGGGCCACCGGCCGCCGGGGGCCTGGCGGCGGATTGCCCGGCCCTTCACGTACGAGCGTTGCGCCGCGCAGGCGGCCTCGAGGTCGCGCTCGGGCAGGAGCCCACCCACCGGCGGACACGGCACACCGGTACGGGCGGCTTCCTCCGGAACGACCGCCGCCCCGGTCACGGTGCCGGAGGACTCGGGGGCGCTCACGCGGGCCCACTCGGCGCGGTGGTGCGGTGGTGCGGAAGAGACATGCGGAGGACCTCCGGGAGGGAGGGATGCGTACGGTTCGTACGGCGGCATACGGTCCGTCAGTCGTCAGCACCGGCCGGTGGACGCGGTCGGGCGGGAGGTCGTGGACGGCGTGAAGCCGCGGGGCGGCGGCGGGAGCGGAGCGCCCTCGGGAGCCGCCGCGTAGACGTAGGCGTCGGGGCGCAGGGCGAGCGTGGACGCGCCGTGTTCGGCCATCCAGAGCAGCAGGACGCCGTCGCTGTCGACGAGGGTGCCCTCGGTCGGCCGGGAGCCGACGGGCGTGACGGCCAGGGAGGGGACGCCCGGAAGGTTCCAGGCGGGCTGGGGCGTGGCCGTGCGCGCGTGCAGGAGGAGCCAACGGCCGCCGAGCGCGTCGTCGAGGCGGACGCGGGTGCCGTCGGGGCCGGTGACCCACGGCTGGGGGACCTGGCGGCCGGTCGCCCTGGTGCGGGAAGGGGCCTGCAGGCCGGCGTGGTAGCGGGCGACGGGGATCCAGTTCGAGTCCTGCATCCAGTCACCGAAGCCCGGTATGCGGTCCAGGGCGCGCAGAGCGCCGTTGCGGACGCGCGCGACCGGCAGGCGGCGTTCGGTGATGATCCGGCCGACGAACACCGCCCGTTTCGTGACCTCCTTGACGTGCGGTTTGCGCTCGGCCTCGTAGCTGTCGAGCACCGTCTCGGGCAGTTCGCCGCGCAGGACGGCGTCGAGTTTCCAGCAGAGGTTGGCCACATCGCGCACGCCGGCGGCCATGCCCTGCCCGATCCACGGCGGCATGGCGTGGGCGGCGTCGCCGGCGAGGAAGACCCGGTCCGTGCGGAAGCGGGTGGCGAAGCGCACGTGGTGGCTGTAGACGGTGGCGCGCAGGACCTCGACGCTGTCGCGGGAGATGCCGTACCGGGCCACCAGCCGGTACACGGCCTCCTCGGTGGCCAGCTGTTCCTCGTCGTCGCCGGGCAGGATCGGGAACTCCCACCGGTGGTGGCCGAGCGGGGCCGGGCAGTCCACGACCGGACGGGCCGGGTCGCAGTGGAAGCGCAGCTTGTCGTGGCCCGGCCAGGGCTTGAGCATCTTCGTGTCGATGACCACCCAGCGGTCCTCGTACGTCTTGCCCTCGTAGCCGATGTTCAGCTGGGTGCGGGTGAGGCTGGAGCCGCCGTCGGCCGCGATCGCATAGGAAGCGCGCAGCCGGTGGACGGAGCCGTCGGCCGTGCCGACCACCGTCAGGTCCACCCCGTCGGCGTCCTGGCGCAGGCGCAGGCACTCGTGACGCAGGAGGATCTTCACGTTCGGATAGCGGTCGACACCGTCACGCAGGACCTGCTCCAGTGCCGGCTGGTGGATGAACATCTGCGGTGGATGGCCGTGGCCGCGCGGCGCGGGGTGCGCGCTGAGGAAGGGACGGCCGTGCGCGTCGACGAAGGCGACGGGGCGCTCGGGCAGCATGTCCTGCTTGAGTCGTTCGGCCAGGCCCGCACGCTGCCAGATCCGCATGACCTCCTCGTCGGTGGAGATGGCCCTGGCGCGCGAGAAGATCTCGGCGTCGCGGTCCACGACGACGGTCCTCAAGCCCATCGCGCCCAGCAGGTTCGCCGCTGTCACCCCCGTGGGCCCGCAGCCGATGACCGCCACGTCGTACGTGTCGTCCCCGGCTCGGATCCCTTCCACCAGGCCCACCTCGCTGTCACCGGGTCGCGACTCACGCATGGACGGAGCGTTCACTCCCGTGGGAATGAGCGCTACGGCAAGCATGGCACCGGATACGGTCAGGGGCCGGTGCGGCGGGAGGGAAGACCCCATGACCAGGCCCCGGACGACGCGCAAGAAGCGCGCGAACGGCGTGGAGTCGCGGCAGCGCGTCCTCGACGCCGCCCGCTTCGTCTTCGAGCTCGTCCGACCCGGCACCGACTGCAACAGGCCACCGGCCCGCCCCGGGCCCCATGACCAGTCACGCCCCCGAGGCCGGGAACGCCGTCGCGACGGGCCGCGCCGGTCACCAGGGCGGGGTGTCCGCCCTGTGCGTCTCTCCGGCTCCTGGCCGGCGTGTCCGCCCGGCGGAAGCGGTCGGTGCCTCCCCGACCGGCAAGAAACTCGAGCTCCGGTTCTCCGGCGCGTCACCCTAGCCCCGCACGAGGGAGCCGTCGTGCGGTCCTGGCCGGTGGTGGGCGGCGGCGTCCTCGCGGCTCACCTCGTGGTGACGGCCGTCGGGGCGGGGAAGGGGCTTGAGGGCGACCTCGATGCGGTGCGTGGCGTCATGGCTCACCGAGCCGCCCAGACGTGCCTCGACCACGCCCAGGCGCAGACCCGCCCCGCCCTCACCGGCCCGGTGGAACTGCACCGAGAACTCCAGGCTGACCTGCTCCACGGTGAACCGCCAGTCGCTCTCCGCGCCTTCGGCCTGGGCCCGCGCCAGCTCCGCACGAACCGAGCCGATGGCCTCCGCAAGACCGATCGGTTCCACATCCCTCATGTCAACACACCCCCGTCTTCCGTTGGTTGACGATCCACTCTGCTCACAAGTCTAGGGACGCACCGTGCTTTGCACGTAGTGTGAGGCGGTATGGGGGAACTGCGTGCGGACTGGAGGCTCAGGCTGCGGCGCGAGGACGCGCACGGCCCCATCTGTGGCGCCGGCGTGCTCGTCGACCAGTACACGGCGCTGACCTGCGCACACGTCGTGCGCCATCCGGACGCCGTCATGTGGCTGGAGTTCGCCGAGAACAGCGGGCTCGAGCCGGTCTCCGCACGCGTCCTGCCCGGCGGCTGGCTGCCGGAGGGCGAGAGCGGCGAGGACGTCGCCGTGCTGCGCCTGGACAGCCCTCGCCCGCAGGCGCGTCGCGCCCTGCTGGAACCCAGGCTGTGGGGCGGAATGGAGGTGTACGCGACCGGTTACGCGGAGGGCTTCGACGACGGCATGAGCCTGTGGGGGCGCATCGGCGGCGCCAGCGGTGAGCGGGTGCAGCTCGACGCCGTCACCAAGACGGAGGTGGTGCGCGCCGGCTTCAGCGGCGCAGCCGTGTGCACCCGGCCTCAGGAAGGTCGTCCCGCCCGGGTGGTCGGCCTCGTCGTCAGCTGGCGCGGTGACCTGGGCGAACTGCTGCCCGAAGACAACCGGATCTCCTTCTCGTACCTGATCCCCATTGACCGCATCGCCGAACTCTCGCCGGTCATCATGGAATTGAGCAGCCCCCATGCCTGGGACCACGGCTTCGAGGAGCGGTTGACCCGGTGGTTCGACGATCCGGACGAGGACCCGGTGAAGATCACCGTGGTGCCTCCGGGCAGCGGAAAGGACCGCTCGCTGCGCCACCTGCTGCACCGCGCCCACGTCGTCCATCGCGGCGGCGCCAGCAGGCCGGACCTCGTCGACCACGCCTTGGACCAGGTCACCTTCCCGGCCGGCGAGTACCTGACGTACTGGGACTGGCTGCGCGGCGCCAAACCCCCACCCGCGCAGGCGGCCGACCGTGCTCCCGTCCGGCCGGTCACGGTCCTCGTCGACGGTCTCGACGAGGAGCCCCAGCCCGGTCCCCTGATCGAACTTCTGGCCCGGCTGCGGGTGTTCGACTTCCGGCTGCTGCTCGTCTTCCGCCACGAGGGCGGCCCCGGCTGGACCGCGTCCCGCGACCGGCTCCTGCGGCCCGCGCTCCTCCGCCACGCGGACACACTCCTCGACCGTCTGCAGCGCGTGGAGTTCAGCCGGGCGATCCGCCGCGACATCGTCGACAGCGCCTCCCTCGGCTCCGTGACCGAGACGGCCGACCGGCACCGGGCCACCCGCCGCCTGATCGACGAGGTGCGGGACCCGCAGCAGCAACTCACCCGGCTGCGCGCGCTGATCAGGACCCTGCGCGCCGACCTGAGCCGCCACGGAGACCGGTGATGCGGTGCTCCGCCCGCCCCGGGCAAGGGAGGAGGACCACGCGAAGATGACGAGCTGCCCGCACCGGCGCTTCACCGGAGCCCCCTGCGGCGGCACCGTGCTGCCCACCGGCCACTGCGCCGCGTGCGGCCGCGCGGAGAACGGCCCCGGGCTGCCCGCCCTTCCCGAGGACCCCCGGGAACGCGGCCCCCGCGAGCTCCTCTCACTCCCCGAGCGAGAGCCGCGCCCCGCCGAGGAACGCCTCGTCCGTCCCGAGGCGCCACCGCGCATCCGCATGGACTGCTCGTCCACCGGCTGCGGCATCACCTTCGCCCCGCCCTACACCGAGGGCCCGGTGCCGATCAAGGGATTCTGCCCGGTCTGCGGCGAGCGCTACTCGTACCAGCCCGAACTCGCCGAGGGCGACATGCTGCGCGACCAGTACAGGATCATGGGACCCATCGCGCACGGCGGGCAGGGCTGGGTCTACCTCGCCGAGGACACCCATCTCGGTGACGTCGTCGCCGTCAAGGGACTGCTCAACCGGTACGAGCACGACGGCGCCCGGCTCGCCGACGTCGAACGCCGCAACCTCGTCGCCATCCGCCACCCCCGCATCGTGCAGATCCGCGACTTCGTCGCCCGGAGCGACGACACCGGCCAGGTCACCGGCGGCTACATCGTCATGGACGACGTCGGTGACGGCACCCTCGCGAAAGTCGTCGAGGACGTCCGGCGCGGTGAATCCGTCCTCGACATCGAGCACGTCGCGGCGTACGGCTGCCAGATCCTCGAAGCCTTCGTCCACCTGCACGCCGACGGCGAACGGGTCTTCGTGTACGGGGACATGAAGCCCTCCAACGTCGTGCACCACAGGGACGGCATCAAGGTCATCGATCTCGGCGGCATGCGCGAACAGGGCCAGAGCCAGCCGCCCGCCCATGTCACGGCCACCTACGCGGCACCTGAGACCGAAACGTCGGCCGTGCCCACCGTCGCCCACGACCTGCACACCGTCGGCGTCACCTTGCGGGAACTCGCCCGCTGGGCCGTCACCGAGGTGCCCGGTCTCGGCACCGCCTCCTTCCAGCGGGTCGTCGATCGTGCCGTCCGGCCCTCCCCGTACCGGCGCTTCACCGACGCCCGTGAGATGGTCGGCCAACTGCGCGGCGCCCTGCGGGAGATCCGCGCGCTCCGCGGCAAGAGCGACCCGCCCGAGCCCTCCGACTACTTCCGGCCGTCCACCCGGTTGCTCGGCGCCCGGCTCGGCACGGTGCCGGGCATCGAACACTGGCTGGACCGCCCCCGCCGCGACCGGTACGAGCCGCCCGTGGCGCCGGCCCTCGACCTCGGCGCCCCCACACCCACCGAGATCGCCGCCTGTCTGCCGGTGCCGAGGCCGTATCCGGGCGATCCGCAGACCGCGCGGTTCGAGGTGAGCAGCGGCTACGCCCCGGGCCAGCTCCTCGAGCAGGAGGACGAGAAGCCGCGCTCGGTGGAGATCTGCCTGCACAACGTGCGCGTCCTGCTGGACCGGAACACCGGGCAGGACCTGGAGCGGGCCCAGGAGGAGCTCGACACGGCCGACTCCATTCCCGGGCCGCCCGCCGTGCGCCGGTGGCGGCTGGAGTGGCATCGCGCCCTGCTCGCGCTGCGCAGCGCCGACCTCGACGACGACCCGCGGCAGGTCGTCGAGGCCAGGAGGCACTTCACGCAGGTCCACCTCGAACTGCCCGGCGAGTACGCGCCCAAACTGGCCCTCGCCTACTGCGCGGAGCGGCTCGGCGACGACACGGCCGAGCCCACGGCCAAGGAACTGTACGAGGTGGTGTTCGCCCGCAACCCCGCGCACGGCGGCGCCGCCCTCGGCCTGGCCAGGCTCGCACTCCGCGCGCGCGACCGCCGGGCGGCCATCGATGTGCTCGGCCGGGTCCGGCAGGGCACTCTGGACCACACCGTCGCCCGGATCGCCTCCCTGCGCATCCGCGCGGCCCGGCTGCCCGGAGACGGTGATCCGCTGCCCGCGCCCGCCGAGGTCGACGCGGCGCTGGCCGAACTGCGCGGTCTCGAGGGCGCGAGTCCGGGCGCCGGGGAGCCGCGCCTGTCGGAGGACGAGGCGCTGCGCCTGGGCACCGAACTCCACGAATGGAAACTGGACGCGGTGCACAGCCTCAGCGACCGGCCCGGTTCGCCGGGAAGGGATGCCGGACGGCTCGACGCCCGCAGTCTGAGACGTCTGAGCACGCCGGAGCGCGAGTCGCGCAAGCAGCTGGAGGTGCACTACCGGCGACTGGCGGCCCGCCACCATGAGCCGGCCGCCCATGAACACCTCGTGGATCTCATGCACGCGGTACGGCCCCAGACCGTGTTCTGACCGCACGGCACGACAGACCGAACCGGCACCCGGTGTGCCGCGGCGACGAAGGCGAAGGAGCGGTGACGCACGACATGAGCAGCCACACCCGGCCGCCGCAGCCGGGCATCCGACTGCACGTCGACCTCGGCGGCGACCTGCGCCCGCACCGGAGCGCGAAGATCGAGGCCCGTCTGCGGGTCGACGTGGCCGCCGACGGTGCGCCCACCGACCTGCCCGCGGTCCAACTCGCCGTGATCATCGCGGTGGACGTCGCCGAACGCAACCGGGCAGCCGTCCGGCACGCCCTGCCGTCGGCGCTGCGCGCCCTGCCCGACCGCATCTCCTTCGCCGTGCTCGGCAGCGGTCCCGAGCCGGTCCGCTGCTATCCGCGGGGGGACGACGAGTGGGCCGTCGCCGACCGGGAGGAAAGGCGCCGGGCCGCCTTCGTCGCGGGATCGCTCCCGCTGCACCGGGAGGGGCCGCGCCCTGCCGGGTACGCCCCGTGGGTGGCCCGGTCGCGTGCCCTGCTCGCCGGCCGGCCGGTGTCCGTACGCCATCTGGTGCTGATCACCGATGGCAGCAGCTCCGTCGGGGAGACCCGTCTGGAAGAGGAACTGGAAGCGTGCGCAGGGCAGTTCACCTGTGATGTGTTCGCCGTGGGCGCGGACTGGGCTCCCGACCCCCTGCTGACCCTCGCCGAACGGCTGCACGGCACGGCCGAGTTCGTGGACGACGGACTCGGCCATGCGGTCACTGCCGCCATCCACCGGCTGCGCCGGGTGCACACTCCCCGACTGCCGATCGAAGTGACCGTGCGGCCCTCCGTGCGCCAGGTCTCGCTCAGCGAGAAGGCGCCCCGGCCGCACCGCCTCGGCAGGCTGCCCCAGCCCGGCCGGCCGCACCGCTGGAAATTCCCGACCTACCAGTGGCAGCAGGGCAGACGCGACTACCTGCTCACTCTGGTCGCCGACTCCGACGCCGACCCGCTGGAGACCGAGCTGCAGTTCGCCATGGTCTCCATCGGTGATGTCCACGCGCCCGTCATCGCCCGCTGGCACCTCCCCGAGCAGTCCCCGCCCCACGCCCCGACGGGCACCGACAGCGTGCGTGACCTCAACGCCACCGCCAGGATGCGGAGGGCTCTGCGCCAGGGCCTCACCGCTCTTCAGGAACACCGGCCGGACACCGCCGAGGAGCACCTGGGACAGGCCGCCCGGCTGGCGGCGCGATTCGGCACGGACTGGGTGCTGGAGGAGATCCGCACGGTCGCCGACATCGAGGACCCGGCCGCGGGGCTGGTCCGGCCGCGCGCCGTCGACGCCGGCGCCCTCGGCCCGCTGATCCTGCGCGCCGGGTCCCGTCCCGGCGGGCCCCTGACCGACGCCGTCGGTGCGCGGCCGGGCCCGCGCTGCGGCGGCTGCGGCACCCCGGCCGGGAGCGAGGCCCGTTACTGCATCGCGTGCGGGGAGAAGCTGCTGTGACGGCCGGACGCACCGCCTCCTGGCACCGGTTCTCCCCCGCCGCTTTCTGGCGCCGGCGGCTGAGCCCCTGGCGGACCCGCCGGCTGCTGGAGGTGCACCTGCTGGTTCTGTTCCTGCTCACGGCCGTGGCGTCGACCGCCCTGTTCCTCTCCTGCCGTCAGGTCCAGCACAGCGCCGAAGCGCTCGCGTCCCGCGAGGCGCCGGCCGTGCAGGGGCTCGCCGCCACCCGGCTCGCGGCCCTGCGGGCCGACCAGGAGGCCCGCGCCCTGGTGGACATGGACCTCGTCGACGTCACGGGCTCGGGTGAGGCCTACCGGTCCCAGCTCTCGGCCGCCGACCAGGGCCTGTCCCGGATCGCCGACCGCACGGACCAGGACCTCGGCACGGTCAAGGGCCTGCTCGCCACCTACAGCGACTTGCTCGGCCTCGGCACGTCCCCTTCCCTTGACCCGTCCCTCATGCGGGAGCAGAAACTCAAAGAAGCGGACTCGCTGCTCAACCGCGATTCGGTGGGGCTCGTACCCCGTCTGGACGCACTGCAGCAAGTCCAGCTGAGGCACGCCGAAGCCACAGCCACCATGGGGCAGTGGCAGCGCGGCGGGTGGTGGCTTGCCGAACTCGCCCTGGCCCTGGTGGGGTTGACTCTGCTCTCGGCGTTGTTCGTGCTGCGTGACCGCTGCGGCCGCGACTGGAATCCGTACCTGCTCGCCGCCTTCGTGCTCACCGTGCTGCTCGCGGTGATCCCGCTGACGGCGATGTCCTCCACCCAGGACGACCTCGACGGGGCGATCAAGGATCTGCGGCAGATCACCCATGTGTCCCAAGAAAGCGACACGGAGCCGGCCGACGCGCAGCGGGACGTCACGAAGACGTCGGAGGAGGTCCGGCAGAAGACGGCCGACGACGCCTGGACCGCCCCGGTGTACCAGGGCACTTTCGTCGGCAGCCTGCTGGCCGTCGTCCTGCCCGCGCTGGGGCTCGGTCTCCGGCTCGACAACGACTACTGGAGGCGACGGTGACCCGGCGGTTCAAGATGCTGATCCTCATCATGGTCATGCTGCTGATCACCGCCGGCGGCATGGTGGTGGTCTGGGCGCAGCACGACGACGAGGAGCCGGTGACCATCCTCGGAACGTGGACGGCCAAGCAGGCGGAGCACTTCGAAGCCCTGCTGCACGGCTTCGGCATCCCCTTCCGCTACCAGGGCACCGCGGCCCAGCGGGATGTGCTGCTCTCCAAGGTGCAGTCGGGGGAGCCCCCGGACATCGTGATCATGCCGGGCCTCGGCGAACTCGCCGAATACGCCGATCAGGAGCTCCTCAAACCACTGAACCGGCTCTACGAGCCGCAGGAGTACGGTGCCCCCTGGAAGCCGACCGGCTCGCCCTCCGAACACGTCTACTGGGTCCCGGTCAAGGCGGACCTGAAGAGCATCGTCTGGTACCGCCAGGGTCACGAGCCCGCCCATGAGCCTGCTCCGCTGAGGAGTTGGTGCATCGGCATGGGGGACGACGGCGCCTCCGGCTGGCCCGGCACCGACTGGATCGAGGACCTCGTGCTGCAACGGGAGGGCCCGGACGTCTACGAGAAGTGGGCGCTGGGCACGGGCGGGGTGCAGTGGTGGCGGAGTGATCCGGTGCGCACGGCCTGGAAGGCGTGGGCCGAGCTGCTCCAGCAGGACGAGGACGCGGCCGAGGACGCTCTGCTCACCGACCACCGCGGCGCCCCGGACGACAACGGGCTGCTGTTCGCCGGCCGGGGCGGGTGCGCCCTGGAGCACCAGGGCTCCTTCGCGCTCTCCTTCTACAAGGACGACGCGGAGCACGCAGACCTGACGGACTCCGCTCCGCTCCTGCCCGGAGGCGGCAGCCGGGTCCGGGCCCACGAGGTGACCGGCGACTTCGCGGCGCTGTTCAGCGACCGCCCCCAGGCCCGTGAACTGATCCGCCGACTGGCCTCCAGGGAGGGTCAGCAGAGGTGGGCCGATCTGGCGGACGTCTTCTCGGCGAATCGACGGGTGAAGCGAGAGAGGCCACAGGACGACGCGGTCGAACGCAAGATCGCACGACAGCTCCGTGAAGGCCCCCGCTGCCTGGACGCCTCGGACGTCATGGCACCCGCCGTGCGGGACGCCTTCTACGAGGCCGTCCTGCTGACCATCGCAAGGGTCGCCGCCGGCCAGGACCCCGACATCGAGGGTGTCCTCCACGATGTGCAGAGGATGCAGGACGCCCAGCCCGCCCGAGGCGCCGACAGCAGAGCGGCCCCGAAGACGGTGTGCAGTACGCGGTGAGCGACGGGGCGGCGCCTACTGCGGGTGGCGCGACGGCGGCATCGCCATCGTCGTCAGTGCGACTCACGGCTCACCGGTCCAGCTCCGCGAACATCTCCACCTCCCGGGTCCTGCCCGTGACGATGATGACGTCGCCGGGGTGGACGACCGTCTCGGCGGTGGCGTGGGTGAAGTCGGCACCGGGGCGTTTGATGCCGACGACGGTGACGCCGTACGTACTGCGCACCCGGCTCTCGCCCAGCGGGATCCCGCCGACGACCTTCGGGGCGAGCGTCTTGATCAGCGCGTAATCGCTGTCGAAGGCGATGAAGTCCAGCATCCGGCCGGTGACCAGGTGGGCCACGCGCTCGCCCATGTCGTGCTCGGGCAGGACGATGTGGTGGGCACCGATGCGTTCCAGGATCTGGCCGTGCTGCCGGGTGGTGGCCCGGACCCAGATGGCGGCCACGCCGGCGTCGACGAGGTTGGAGGTGGTCAGGATGCTGGCCTCCAGGTCGGTGCCGATACCGACCACCACGCGGGAGAACTCGCCGACGCCGAGCTGCGCCAGCGCAGCGGGGTCGGTGCAGTCCGCGGCGGCGACCTGGGTCAGCTCTTCGCCGACCTTCTGGACGACGCCGACGTCGGCGTCGACGCCGAGCACGTCCCAGCCGCGCCGCATCAGCTCCGCCGCCACGGACTGCCCGAAACGGCCGAGGCCGATCACCGCCACTCTGGAATCGCGGGCCGGGCGACGGTCGGCGGAACGCCGATGTCGGTGTGGGCGCAGTGACTTGAAGTGGTCAGCCAATGACGGGTCGCTCCTCGGGCAGGGTGTACCGGCGGTCGCGCTGACGCAGTGCGAGCGCGCTGGCGAGGGTGATCGGGCCGACGCGCCCGACGAACATCATGACGATGACGGTGAGTTGGCCCACTGCGGGAAGGTCCCTGGTGATGCCGGTGCTCAGGCCGACCGTGCCGAAAGCGGAGACGGCCTCGAACAGGATCGCCAGGACCGCGTCAGCTCTTTCCTTGGTGACGGCGAGCAGCACCAACGTGCCCGCCATGACGAGGCCCACACCCAGCAGCGCCACGGTGAGGGCCTGGCGCAGCGTGGTCGCGGAGAGCCGGCGGCCCATGATGTCCGCGTCGGTGCGCCCGCGGACCTCGGCCAGGATCGCCGCTCCCAGAACCGCGAACGTGGTGACCTTGATGCCGCCCGCGGTGCCCGCGCTGCCGCCGCCGATGAACATCAGCACGCAGAGGCTCAGGAGGGTGGCCGGTTCCATGGCACCGGTGTCGACGGTGTTGAAGCCGGCGGTACGCGCGCTGGCAGCGGTGAAGAACCCGTCCAGCAGCTTGTCCCCCCATTCCAGGGGTCCGAGGGTCCTCGGGTTGCTCCACTCCAGCGCGCAGGTCATGACGGTGCCGACGGCGAGCAGGACCGCGGAGGTGAGGAGGGTGAGCCGGGTGTGCAGGGACCAGCGGTGCCGGGTGCCGCCGCGGGCGCCCGGGCGGCTGCGCAGCAGTTCGAACAGTACGGGGAAGCCGAGGGCACCGAGCACACAGGCGGCGGCGATCGGCAGGACGACCCAGGGATCGTGCGCATAGCCGACGAGGTTGTCGTCGCGCAGCCCGAACCCGGCGTTGCTGAAGGCGGAGATCCCGTAGAAGATCCCGTGGTAGACGGCGTTTCCGGCCGTCAGGCCGTAGCCGATGTGGAAACGGACCGTGAGCACGGCGGCCGTGGCCAGTTCGATGGCCAGCGTGATGCCCGCGACTCCCAGGACCACCCGACGGATGTCACCGACGCTGAGGCCCCTCTCCGCCTGCGTGGCGAGCTGTGTCCGCAGTCGCAGCCGACCGGAGACGAGCAGGGCCAGCAGCGACGCGAGCGTCATGATGCCGAACCCGCCGATCTGGATCAGAGCCAGGACCACACCCTCGCCGAACGCGCTCCAGTGGCTGCCGGTCCCCACGAGGGGCAGCCCGCCGCTGACCGCCCCGGCGGAAGTGAACAGGGCAGTCAGGACGCTGGTGTCCTTGCCGGGCTCGGTGGCGGCCGGGAGCATCAGCAGGGCCGCACCCAGCACGACGACGACCGCGAAGGCCAGGACGACGCCACGGGCGGGATAGGCGGCCAGCCGGGACCACCAGGCCCGAGTCGTACCCACGGCCACCAGCAACCTCCGATGCCCCTCCGCCGCATTTCCTGTCGTGCCCCGTCGCACGAGGAGGCCGGTGAACGCGGCCACCTGCCCACAGCATCCCTCCCGGATCGGGCGTACGGAACGCGCCACGACGTCAAGGGGGCGTGGGACCCGGCCGATCGGTGGAGCGCCACTGGGGCCTCGTCGGTGGACGGTGTCACGACGGCGACCGCGTTCGCACCCCGACAGGGCGAGAGCCGCGCACGCGCCCGGCGCGGCATCGCGCCCGCAGCCGTGCCCGCGACGGTCCGGACGCGTCACCGGATTCCGGTGGCTCCGGTCACCACGCGCCGATGACCGGCGCGTCGGGCTCGTGCTGCCGCCAGGCCTCGTTGAGGCGCCCGAGCCGGTCCGCGGCGGCGATGCCGCGCAGGGACGCCACCTTGCCGTCGCCGACTTCGAACGCCACGGCGCCCACGACCCGGCCGGCGACCACGGCGAGGACGGCCGGGGAGCCGTTGACCAGCGCGATGTGGATCGCGGGCGAGCCGCCGGCCAGCCGCCGCTTCGCCGGCGTGGGCTTGAAGCCGGCCCGCACGAAGGAGGCGACCCGCTCGCGCGTCGTGTACCGCAGCAGCCGCCGGCCCAGTCCGGCACCGTCCGAGACCGCCGTCACGTCGTCGGTGAGCAGCTCCACCAACCGTTCGGTGCGCCCCGACACGGCGGCGGCGAGGAACTCCTCGACGACCCGGCGCGCGGACGCCGAGTCCACCTCGCCGTCGCCGCGGCGGCGCTCGGCGGTGACCCGACGTCGGGCCCGGTGGACGTGCTGCTGGCTCGCGGACTCGGTGATGTCGAGGATCTGGGCGATCTCGGCGTGGGGGTACGAGAAGGCCTCACGCAGGACGTAGACGGCCCGCTCGACCGGCGAGAGGCGCTCCATGAGGATCAGTACGGCCAAGGACACCGATTCGCGCTGCTCGAAGGTGTCGGCCGGGCCGAGCATCGGGTCGCCCTCGAGGAGCGGCTCGGGCAACCAGGCACCGGCCGCTCGCTCGTGGCGCGCCCGCGCCGAGCGGAGCCGGTCGAGGCAGAGATGGGTGACGACCTTGGTCAGCCACGCCTCCGGCACCTCGATGCGTTCGCGGTCCGCGGCCTGCCAGCGCAGGAACGCGTCCTGCACGGCGTCCTCGGCGTCGGCCGCCGAGCCGAGCAGACGGTACGCGAGCGAGGCCAGCCGGTCCCGGCCGGCCTCGAACCGTTCGATGGCTGCGCTGTCCATGCGGAACAGGTTATGCGGCGGCCCTCGCACCGGACCGGTCCGGTGCGGTGGCCAGGCGGCGCTTGCGCTTCGGCATGCCGAAGGTCGGGTGGGCGGTGCTCCACCCGGCCCCCCTGAGCACGCCCGCCTTGAACCACGCGGCGGTCCGCCCGCCCAGGTACCAGGACTTCGACCGGGCGTCCCCGTCCACCATCTGGACGATCGCGTCCCGGCGCCCGAGGCTGATGTGGTTGCCGTAGTACTTCAGCCCGGTGGTCGGGACCTCGCTGCCGGTCAGGCGCGCGATGATCGCGGCGGTCGCCTGCATGGTGGTGAAGCCGGCCGAGGCGCAGGACATCGGCAGCGGCCGGCCGTTCCCGCCGATCGCGTAGGCGCAGTCACCGGCGGCGTAGACGTCCGGGTGCGAGACCGAGCGCATGGTGCGGTCGACGACGATCTGGCCGGTCTCGGCGACCTCCAGGCCGCCGGCGGCGGCGATGGGGTGCACGGCGAACCCGGCCGACCACACGGTCACGTCGGCCGGGATGGACGTACCGTCGGCGGCGACCGCGTGTGCCGGCTCGACGGCTTCGATGCCGGTGTGCTCGTGGACGGTGATGCCGAGCCGGTCGAAGGCCTGGCGCAGGTGGCGGCGGGCCTTCGGGGAGAGCCAGGCGCCCAGTTCGCCGCGGGCGGCGAGCGCGACCGAGAGGTCGGGCCGGGACTCGGCGAACTCGGTGGCGGTCTCGATGCCGGTCAGCCCCTCACCGACGACCAGCACGGTGCCGCCCCCGCCCAGGCCGGCCAGACGCTCGCGCAGACGCAGCGCCGAGGACCGGCCGGTCACGTCGAAGGCGTACTCGGCCACGCCGGGGACGCCGTGGTGGGCGACGGAGCTGCCGAGCGTGTAGAGAAGCGTGTCGTACGCGAGCTCGCCGTCGCCGTCCTCGTCGGTCACGGCGACGGTCCCGCGCTCGGGGTCGACGCCGGTGACGCGCGCCAGGCGCAGCCGCACCCCGGTGCCCGCGAACACGTCGGCGAGCTTGCGGACCGCGAAGTCCTGGTCGGTCGCGAGCTGGTGGAGCCGCATCCGCTCGACGAAGTCGGGCTCGGCGTTGACGACGGTGATCTCGGTGTCGGCGCGGGAGAGCCGGCGGGCCAGGTTTCCGGCGGCGAAGGCCCCGGCGTATCCGGCGCCGAGGACGACGATGCGGTGCTTCATGGCGATGCTCCTGTCTCGTTCGCGTGCCCCTTGAACGAGACGGCGCCCCGATTGCTGACAGGAGCCGGATGTGATGCGGGTCACTCACCCAGGGCGGGCGGCTGAGCCTCCGTCGGACGCCCGGGTCCGTCCCGGACGGTCGAAACGGGGCGATGGCCGACCACGCATCGAGAGGGCCGGCCATCGGTCGACCCGGCGCGGGTCTGCTGTCGCTGCTTGTGGCGGGGGCACGTCCGCGCCTTTCAAGGATATGCGCCCACCAAGTGGCCTCCATTGCCGGAGGGTTGAGATCGATCTGGCGGCTGAACCATCTGCTGTCAGCGAATCCGCCTGGCCGCGCGGTGATCCCGGTGCTTGTGTGTCGGTATGGAGATCCTGGTTCTGGGCGGAACGGCATGGGTGGGTCGGGAACTGTCGCGGCAGGCGATCGAACGCGGCCATCGGGTGACCTGCCTCGCGCGTGGTGAGAGCGGAGAAGTCGCGGACGGAGCGACACTGGTCGCCGCCGACCGGCGCGATCCGTCGGCGTACGAGCCCCTGCTCGACCGCGTATGGGACGCGGTCGTCGAGGTGTCGTGGCAGCCGGGCTTCGTTCGTGGAGCGCTCGACGTACTGGGCGGCAAGGCCGGGCACTGGGTGTATGTCTCGTCCGGCAACGCCTACGCCTCCCACGCCACGCCGGGGGCGGACGAGTCCGCGGCCCTGCTCGCCCCGACCGACCGGAGCGAGGTCGACCGCGAGTTGTACGGCGAGGCGAAGGTCGCCTGCGAGCAGGCGTCGACGGCCTCCGTGGGCGACCGCCTCCTCATCGCACGGGCCGGGCTCATCGGCGGCCCGGGCGATCACAGCGGGCGCTCCGGCTACTGGGTCGCCCGCGCCGCACGTGATCCGCGGGGGCCGATGCTGGTCCCCGACACACCGGCCATGCCCACCCAGGTGGTCGACGTGCGGGACCTCACCTCCTGGCTGCTCGACGCCGCGGAGACGGGAACCACCGGCACATACGACGCCGTCGGCCCGGTCGTTCCGTTCGAAGAGTGGATCGAGCTGTCCCGCGCCGCCGGCGGGCACACCGGTCCGGTGGTCACCGCCGAATCGGCGTGGCTGCTCGCCAACGGCGTGGCCCAGTACATGGGGCCCGAATCGCTGGCGATGTGGCTGGTCGAGCCGGGCTGGGAAGGGTGGTCGGCCCGCGACGGGTCCGCGGCGCGCGCCGCGGGGCTGCGTCACCGGCCCCCGGCGGAGATGCTGGCCGACACGCTGCGCTGGGAACGCGAGCAGGGGCTGGACCGGGAAAGGCGCGCAGGCCTCAGCGCGCAGCGCGAGCGCGAGTTGCTCGACGCCCTCGGCTGACGGCGCTGGACCGGTCTCGCACACCTGAGCGTCTGTACGGGCGCCTTCCGTTCCGACTTCGCGATCTCGTGGTGGACCCGGCCGAGAACCGGTACGGCCACCGCGTGATCACCGGGGGTTGTGTGGACTCCTGCTCGTGGGTGCCGCCCGCAGAGCCGCAGCGGATGAGGGTATGCCGCCCGCGCCGGTACTTCTGGGGCAGTTGCGCCAGGGCGAGACGGGCGGCCTCGGTGTGGTCGGCGGCGGTGTTCGAGCCCGCGTTCCCGGGGCGGAGCAGAGCGCCGACGGGTTCACCGGCCCCGCCCGGCCCGTGGTCGACGAACCCCCATCAGGGGGTGGTGGCCGTAGGTGAGCTTCCCCCGCTGTGCGGGAGTGGCTGACTAGCTGGTCAGGGCGGGTTTGCGGGGTTCCAGGAGGTCCAGCGCCTCCGTCCAGCGGAAGCCGTCGGCGCCTCCCCCGGCCTTCGGTCGGTGCGGTTCGTGCGAGCCGACCAGGACGCCCATCCCGGTCAGCCGTTCCAGGCTCTGCCGGTAGGCCGGGTGGGCGGCCTGGGCCGCGTTGAGGTACGGCAGGACGGCGATGGGGACGCCCATGCCGTACGCCTCGCACAGGATGCCCAGGGCCAAGGTGTCGGAGATGCCGGCGGCCCACTTGTTGACCGTGTTGAACGTGGCCGGGGCCACGGCGATCGCGTCCGCGGGAGGAAGGGGGCGGGCCTCGCCGGGCTTGCGCCAGGCGGACCGGATCGGGTAGCCGGTCTGCGCCTCGACCGCTTCCACGTCGAGGAAGTCCAGTGCCTGCGGGGTGGCCACGACCCCGACGTCCCAACCACGTTGCTGCGCGGCGGTGATCAGCGTGCCGACATCGCCGGCGATCCCGCTCGCGCAGACGACGACGTACAGGAAGGGCTTCTTGTCCGGGGCAGTCGGAACGGACGGGGCGGACGGGGCGGTTGACTCGGTCACGCGGGAACTCCCGGTCGGCGGCTGAAGTGATGCGGTTCGGGCAGCGTACGGCGGCGGTCGCGTGCGGCCCGGACGGGGGCCCGGACCGGCGGCAGCCGACGTCCGGGGCGTCGACACCGGCCCGTCGGGTGCGGTGGTCGGTCTCACGGTCTTCCCCGTACCCGTGACGATCCGGTGGACCTCATGTCCGTCAGGTCGCCCGGCGGGGCCGAACGGGTCATCCGCAGGCGTGTGGATGCGTGATTCCGCCCTTCGGCGGGTGAGTACGGATCGAATGCCCCTGGGATGGCTGTCCCCGGCAGCGACGGGGACAGCCGTCCCGCCTTCGTGCGGTGGACGGCACCGCTCTCACGTCCTCGGTCAGGAGACTGGTTTGGCGACTCCTCAGCTTTCCGTGGTCGTACCGTGCTTCAACGAGGCCGCCGTCATCGAGAGGTTCCACTCGGCCGTCGGGGAGGTTCTCGGCCCGTTGGGGATCGACTACGAGATCTGCTACGTGGACGACGGCAGCAGCGACCGCACCCGGGACATCATCGGCGGATTCGGTGCCGCGGACCGGCGCGTCCGGTACACGGTGCTCAGCAGGAACTTCGGCAAGGAGGCGGCGATGCTGGCCGGCCTGCGCATGTCCCGGGGGCGGGCGGTGGTCCTCATGGACGCGGACCTGCAGCACCCCCCGGAGCTCCTTCCGCGGATGCTCGAACTCCACGAGCGGGGCTACGACCAGGTCGTTCCCCGGCGGACCCGCGACGGGGAGGGCACGGCGCGCACCGTGCTGAGCCGCTGCTACTACGCCCTGGTGCGCCGCCTCATGGAGGTGGAGGTGCTCGACGGCGCCGGGGACTTCCGACTGCTCTCACGCCGGGCGGTGGACGCGGTGCTGTCGCTGCCGGAGGCCAACCGGTTCTCCAAGGGCATCTTCTCCTGGATCGGTTTCACGACGGTCACCTTCACCTACCGGAACGCCCGGCGGCTCGCCGGCAGCTCGAAGTGGGGCAGCCGCCGTCTGCTCAACTACGGCATCGACGGGCTGCTGTCCTTCAACGACCGGCCCCTGCGGCTGGCCATCTACGCGGGCTTCTGGTGTCTTCTGGCCGCACTGGGCTACGCGGTGTGGGTCGGCTTCGACGTGGCGCTGCACGGGGCCACCGTCCCCGGCTACGCGACACTTCTGATGGCGGTGGTGGGGCTGGGCGGAATCCAGCTGATCACTCTGGGGATCATCGGTGAATACGTCGGCCGCATCTACCACGAGGTCAAACGCCGCCCTCCCTTCGTGGTCCGGGAGACCGACGAGTGCCCCGCCCCGATCCCCGGTCCTGCGCAGCACGCATCGCTCGCTCATGCGAAAGGCCGTCTCGCCACGGCGCGACAGTTCGCCACCTTCGTGGCGATCGGCTTCGTCAACACCGCCGTATACCTGGCCGTCTACGCCGGCCTGAACCCCTGGATCCCGTATCTCGCGGCGCACGTCCTGGGCTACGCGGTCAGTGTCGTCGGCTCCTTCCTGCTCAACTCATGCCTCACCGTCCGGACCCGTCCGACCTGGCACGCGTTCTTCCGGTATCCGCTGTCCAGCGGCTTCAACCTCGTGGCCTCCGGCGCACTGCTCTACGTGGCCGTCAGCCGACTCGAAATGGACAAGAATGTCGCCGCACTCGTCGCCGGAGTCCTCGTCACTCCGGTCTCTTTCCTCCTCGCCCGGTGGGCCATCAACTCCGGCCGTCGGCCGTCAGGCGCCGGGGGCATGGTTTCGAGCGGCCCGGCCCGGAGGAAGCAGGACGACCCCACCCCCGGCTAGCACGGACGGCGGGCAGGGCCTGGCGTCCGCGCGACCCGTGGAGGAGGCCGACGGGGAAACGGGCGTGCGCCGGAACGCGCCGAGCCCAGCCGGCGCTCCCCCGCCCCTCATCACGGCGGGTGCCGCCCTGCTGCCCCTTGTTCCGCTGGCTCTCTTGGGCGGAGCCGCATGGTGCGCGCGCTGGGTGCGCCCGAGTGCCGACGAGTGGTGCTTCCTGCCCCTCGTGCGTGACGAAGGCTTCATGGCCCTGGTGGACCAGTTCTATTCCATGGACAACGGACGGATCGCCAACGGCCTGCTCGTCGCCTCCTACGCCACGTTCGGCGTGGCAGGCCAGCAGTGGTATGCCGGGATCAGTGCGGCCCTGATGCTGGTCCTGCTGTGGGCGTGGGCGGCGGCACTGTTGCGGTGCGCCGGGTGGCGGCTGCCCCGGGGCGTGCCGCTGTTCTCCGCGGCCCTGGTCCTGGGCCTCTTCTGCTTCGCCTCCACGAACACGTACAAGACCTTCTTCTGGCCGGCCTCGTCGGTTTCCCACACCTTCCCGCCCGTCCTGGCGGCCGCCGCCACGATCCCGGCCCTGCTGGCGACCTCGCGGCGCGGGAAGGCCACCGCCGCCGCGGTCGCGTTCGTCGTCGGGGGCGTTCTGGGCACGCTGTCGGAGGAGACCTCCGTGGTCGCCCTGACCGTCCTCGCCCCGGCCCTGCTGCTGGGCCGCCGGGTCTTCCCGACCGGACGGCTCGCCTTCGTCCGGGCCTGGTGCGCCGCGGCCGGCGCGGGCGTCCTCATCGGCACCGCCGTGCTCCTCACCTCCCCCGGCTCGATGCACCGGCGCTCACGTCACTCCACGGACTCCATGCTCGCGCCCGAATCGCTCTTCGCTTCGCTGCGGGGGTACACACAGGTCCTCCACACCCTGGTCACGACCTGGCAGTACGTCGGCGCGATCGCCGTGGGCATGCTGATCGGCGCACTCGCCCGCCGCGCGGACGGAGGCGTTCCCCGGCCCGACCGCAGGGCGCCCCTGCTTCTGTGGTCCGGGGCGGCGACTCTGCTGTTCTCCGGATACGTGTGCACGGTCATCGCCTATCCGGCGTTCGGCCCCTCCGTCGCGACCGCCAACAGGCTGTGGAACGACTACCTCTTCCCGCTGCTCCTCCTGCTCGTCGGCGCGGGCGGTCTCCTCGGGAACCTGGCGGTGCGGCGGTACCGTCGTGGGACGGCGCCGGTGGCCGCGGGCGCCGCGCTCCTGTGCGTGTGCGTCACCGCCGTACTGGCCGTGTCCCTGCGCGACCTGGAGTCGGACATGCGGGTGCGGGCCGGGGCCTGGGACAGCCAGGACCGCCTGCTCCGGGACCGGGCCGCGGCGGGGGCCACGGTGCTGCCCTACAGGCGGCTCGTCGTCAGCGGGATGCTGGAACCGTTCAGCAGCGGTGGCGAGCGGCCGTGGCCCGCCTCCTGTGTCGCTCGCTACTACCGGGTGAAGGAGGTCACGGACGGAACGGAACATCAAGGTCGAGGTCCTACCCGGACAGGCCCGCTCCAGCCCGATCCGCGAGCTGCTCCTTGACACCGGCACCGGACAAGGAGGACCCAGCCTGCGGGGCGAGCAATGCCCGGGACCTGCGGATCGGCTCTCCCGGGAGAACGCGCGAGGGGCATCCCTTCCCGAGTGATCAGCACGCTCGAACCCGCCTTGATCGAGGTGTGGTCGGCGGGCGCTGCGGCCGGGGCGGCGGCTGCGCGGGGCGAGCGGGATCTCCAGCCCCACCCGTGCCCCGCCGCCCGGCAGGACCCCCCGGACAGCGCGGGTCCGGGGGTGTCCGGGTGAGCCGGGGCCGTCAGTCGACTTCGAGGGGCAGGGCCGGGTCGGCGGCCCACTCGGTGAGGGAACCGTCGTAGACGGCGACGTCGGAGCGGCCGAGGAGGGCCAGCTGGAAGGCCAGGCCGGTGGCGGCGATGCCGCTGCCGCAGTACGTGATGACCTTCTTGGACTCGTCCAGGGCGCCGGCGTCCTCGAAGAGCCCGCGGACCTCGTCCGGGCCGCGGAAGAGACCGTCGGAGCCGGCGAGGTCGGGGAAGGGCACGTTCGTGCTGGAGGGGATACGGCCCGGGCGTGCGTAGGTCTGGCGGGTGCCCGCGAAGGTCGGCCGGTCGAGGGAGTTCACCAGCCGGGTGCCGGGGTCCTCGATCGCGGCGAGGACGGCGTCCTTGTCGGCGTACAGCTCGGGGCGGCGGTTCGCGGTGAACACGGCGGGTTCGTTGGACTCCACGCCGCTCTTGACCTCGTGGCCCGCCCGGGTCCAGGCGGGGAGACCGCCGTTCAGCACCGAGACGTCGTCGAAGCCCTCGTAGCGCAGGTTCCACCACAGCCGGGTGGCCCAGATGTTCGGGCCCTGGTCGTAGACGACCACGTGAGTGCCGGGGCCGACGCCGAGAGCGCCGAGCCGGGCGGCGAACGTCTCGCTGTCGAGCGCGGTGAACGTGGTGGCCGCATCGGGGTCGGCGAGGTCGTTCAGCAGGTCGGCGAAGACGGCACCGGGTATGTGGGCCTTCTCGTACGCCTGGCGGCCCGACTCGACGTCGTAGTAGCCGTCGCCTTCGGGCTGGGTGAGGAAGGTGGTCGCGTCGATGATCCGGATCGCGGGGTCCCCGAGGCGCTCGTGCAGCCAGGCCGGGTCCACCAGCAGGGGGTGAGACATGCGTGTTTCCTTTTCTCGCATCCTTACGGCCCCCGGCAGAACGCCGGGGTGTCCTGCAAACGTACCTGTTTGAGATACATGTCTCAGTAGGCGGACATCCGGGTGGTTCGGGGGCTTCTCGGGCCGTGGCCTCGACGGCGGCCTCGATGGGCGGGTCCACGTCTGGGCCATGTCCACGGTGACCTCAAACCGGGTGGTGCGGGGCCGGGCACGCACACCAGGAAGTGCTCACACCAGCCGGTACGGCCTTCACTCGACCGGACCAGACAGACTCGCGACTTCTTCGCACCGCACGCCATTGACCTGCGGGTCTGTCCCGGTGAGGGTGGTTCACGCGCTTTGCCGCCCATACGGCACAGTGGAGCGGTACAACAGCGTGAGCGGTACGTCGGTCCGCGCCGGGCGGCGACCGTGACAACAGCACAGCACGACGGACAGGGGAGGCAGCGGGTGACCGCCCAGCAGAGCAGCACCGCACCGGTGGGCCCTCGCGGCGACGGGGAGGACCAGTTTCCGGCAGGCACGCAGGTCTTCGTGCGCGACGAGGTGTGGCTCGTACGGAACTCGGCGCGCACCGAGCACGACGGTGCGAAGGTCGACGTCGTGGGCGTGTCCGACTTCGTACGGGATCAGGAGGCAGTGTTCTTCACGGGCCTGGACAGGATCGAGCTGATCGACCCGCGCCGTACGAGACTGGTCCGGGACGAGTCGTCGAACTTCCGCCGCTCCCGCCTCTTCCTGGATGCGGTCCTGCGCAAGACCGCGCTGCCGCAGTCCGAGCGCCGGCCGGCCCTCACCGTCCTGGTCCCCGACCCGGAAGCGTCCGCGGCGTCGCCGTCCACGACCTGAGCCGACGCCCGCCCACGGCCCGGACGCCCGCCGCCCGCCAGACCTCCCGACCTGAGATTTCCTGAGAAGAGACCGGACATGACGTACGACTCCCTGGTCAACCGAGGAGACTACTTCTCGGCGCACTACCTCGCCGAGGTGCTCCCCAAGGACCTCAAGTCGGGCCTGCTGGCCACCTGGAAGCAGCGCGAGGAGGAAGCCAGGGCGGAGGCCGAGCGGGCGGCGGCGGCCGGCGGGGAGTCCGAAGCGGCGCAGGGGGAGCAGGATACCGACGCCCTGCCCGTCACCCCTCGCGCAGGTCTGCGTGAGCTGCGCCGCCGCTACTTCCGGGCCCGTTCCTCCCTCGCGCTCCCCGAGGACGACGAGGACGGCACGGCGGCCGCCCAGGACACCGAGGACGACTCGGTGACGTACGGCTCCCCCGCCTGGTGCGAGCGGGTCCGCGCCCTGAATGGGGAGGTGCTGCGCGCGCTCGGCTACGACGCCAAGCCGTGCACGATGACGGTCACGCGCGCCGACCAGCCGTACGAGGTGCGGGTGGCGCACGCCGAGAAGGACCTGGTCGCCGTCGACTGCGGCTGGGCCGCCGAACCGGACGCCGCTCTCGACCCGGAGGGCCCCGGCCGGCTCCTGGAACCGGTGGCGCTGGAGGGACGGAACACCCTGCCGACGGGTTCGAAGCTCGCCTCGTTCCTCTTCGCCTGCGAGGAGGCGCCCCGTTACGTGCTGCTGCTGGTCGGCGGGGTCGTCGTCCTCGCGGACCGGACAGTGTGGGGCGAGGGACGCTACCTCGCGGTCTCCCTGGACGCGGCGCTCCAGCGCAACGACACCAGGGCGGGCGGCGAACTCGACACGATCGCCGCCCTGTTCGGTGCGGACTCGCTGCGCACGCCGGAGGAGGGTGGCGAGAACCCCCTCGCGGACCTCGTCGGCAAGTCGACCAGGCACGCGGTGGGCGTCTCCAGCGAGCTGCGCGACGGGTTGCGGCTGAGCGTCGAGCTGATCGCGGGCGAGGTGCTGGCCCGGCTGCGCGAGCAGGGCGTGCGCCCCGAGGACATCGGCGAACTGCCCGATCTCGGCAAGCAGTTGACCCGCGAGTCGCTGCGCTACCTCTACCGCGTCCTGTTCCTGCTCTACGCGGAGGCCCGCCCCGAGCTGGGCATCCTGCCCGCCGACTATCCCGAGTACCAGCAGGGCTACGGCCTCGGCCGCCTCGGCGAACTGATCGCCGAACGCGACCTGGTCGACGAGAAGTCCCGGCAGGGAACGTACCTGTACGAGTCCCTGGACCTGCTCTTCCGCAAGGTGCAGGAGGGCTACCGTTCCCGCCGCACACACGGCCCGTCGGCCCCCGAGACGGACGGCGTGGAGGTGGACGTCAAGGCCAGCGAGGACGTGGGCCTACGTTTCGAGCCGCTGCACTCCAAGCTGTTCGAGCCGGAGTCGATCCGGCTGATCGGCCTGGGCACGATCCCGCACCCCCACGACGACACCGACGAGGACGACCACACCGGCCTCGAGGGCGCGGTGGGCGACGGCGGCGGCCACCTCCTGGACACCCGACTGCGGAACGCCACCCTCTACAAGGTGCTGCGCCTGCTGATGATCACGCGCGGCAGGAAGGGCGAGCGCGGCGGCTTCATCTCGTACGCCCAGCTCGGCATCAACCAGCTCGGGGCCGTGTACGAGGGCCTGATGTCGTACAGCGGTTTCATCGCGGGCGACGAGGAGCTGTACGAGGTCGCGAAGGGCGGCGACCCGAAGGACGGCTCCTGGCTGATCCCGGCGTCGAAGGTCGGCGACTATCCGGACAACGTGTTCGTGCACCACCGCGACGAGCAGACCGGCGAGGACGTCCGCGTCCGCTACGCCCCCGGCTCGTTCGTCTACCGCCTCTCCGGCCGCGACCGCCAGACCTCCGCCTCGTACTACACCCCCGAGTCTTTGACCAAGGTCACGGTCCAACTGGCCCTCCAGCACCGCCTGGACCAGGACGGTACGACGACCGAGGCGCGCGAGCTGCTGGAGTGGAAGATCTGCGAGCCGGCGCTCGGCTCGGGCGCGTTCCTCAACGAGGCCATCAACCAGGTCGCGGCGGAGTACCTGCGGCGCCGCCAGGACGAGCTGGGCGTCGCCATCGACACGGAGAAGTACGCGGTCGAACTCCAGAAGGCCAAGGCCTACGTCGCCCTGCACAACTCCTACGGCGTCGATCTCAACGAGACGGCGGTGGAGCTGGCGGAGGTGTCGCTGTGGCTGAACACCATGCACCCCGGCATGGAGGCGCCGTGGTTCGGCCTGCACCTGCGGCGCGGCAACTCCCTGATCGGCGGCCGGCGTGAGGTGTACCCGGCGGAGAAGCTGAAGAAGGCGGCCTGGCTGGGGACCACGCCCGAGCGTTTCCCGCTGACGGAGGCGGCGAACGGCCTCCCGGTGACGGTGACCGAGCGCACGACCCGGAGCGGGTCGGTGCAACGGATCACCGAGAACGCCGTCCACCACTTCCTCCTCCCCGCGAAGGAGTGGGGCGCGGTCGCGGCCGAGAAGGAGGCGAAGGCGCTGGCCCCGGAGGCGGCGCGGACGCTGGCCAACTGGCGCAAGATGATCACGCGAACGCCCACCGCCAAGCAGGCGGAACGGCTTCAGGCCCTGGCCCGGCGGGTCGAGTTCCTGTGGGAGCTGGTCGTACGACGCCTGGAGATCTCCGAGCGGGACATCTCGCGCCGGATCGACGTGTGGGGCGCGGAGGACGGCTGGCTGCGGTCACCGGAGGTCGCGGTCCAGCGGGAGAAGGTCGTCGCCGACCTGACGGCACCGGATACCCCTTACTGGCGCCTGAAGACGCTGATGGATGCCTGGTGCGCGCTGTGGTTCTGGCCGGTGCAGGAGGCGGGGCTGCTGGACGGTACGGCTTCGGTGTACGAACGGGGGGTGGACCAAGTCCCGTCCAGCGCGGTGGCGGAGGGGTTGCGGGCAGCCGACGACTCCGGCGTGCTGATGTCCTGGGAGACGGAGGACCTGTTCGGCGAGATCACGGGCGGCGGCGAGCTGACGGCGGCCTCGGTGGAGCGCCGACGGACGGGGCGCCGCAAGGAGGCCATCGGGGGCGCCCGGAAGCGGGCGGTGGTACCGCTGGCGGGGCTGGACGACTGGCTGGAGTTCGCGGAGGCGCTCATCGGCACGGAGGATGTGCCGGCGGACTCGCTGGTGGCGGAGTTCGGGTCGCTGGCGGAGCTGGAGCCTTATGAGGACGCGCTGCCGGACCTGATGGGGATGGAGCATTTTCAGCAGCTGGAGCTGCGGTTCCCTTGGGCGGGGGTTGCGGGGGATGTGGCAAAGGCGCAGGGGTTCTTCCACTGGGAGTTGGACTTCGCCCAGGTGTTCACCAAGGGTGGGTACGACTTGCAGGTGGGGAATCCGCCTTGGGTTCGGCCTCGGTGGCAGGAGGACTTGGTTCTGGCGGAGCTGGAACCGTGGTTCATGCTGGCGGACCGGCCGAGCACGGAGGAGTGGCGGCTGCGCAAGGAAGACGTTCTGGCCGCCCACGGGGACGGCTCGGGATTCCTCCTCACCGAATTGGCTACCCATGCAGGGTCCGTGGCCACGCTGGGCAGCCCCGCCACATACCCGCTCCTCGTCGGCACCCAGGGGGATCTCTACCGGGCCTTCATGACGAAGATCTGGCGGCACACCGCACCGCACGGCGGCGCGGGCATGATCCACCCGGACACGCATTTCGGGGGCGCCCGGGAGGGCGCCATCCGGGCTACCGCCTACCGACATCTTCGGGTGCATGCGCATTTTGTGAATTCGGCGAACTGGGCATTCGATGATCTGAACCGTTCGGCAGAATTCGGGATGCATATCTATGGCACCTCTCAGGAACCCGATTTCCTGCATCTCAGCGAACTCCGTGACGTGGACGCCCTGCCCGCGTCGCTCGCCCACGACGGACAAGGCGCGGCGCCCGGGATCAAGCACAATGGCTCGTGGGACATCCGGCCGCACCGTGAGCGCGTGGTGCATGTGCACATGGATCTGCTGGCCAGTTGGCAGACCCTGACGGGCTCAGCGGGTGGGGCAGCACAGGCCCCATTGCTATACCCTCTCCTACGCAGTGAGCAGGAGGCTATCGAAGCACTGGCCAACTACGGCAGGAGCCTTTCCGAATACCAACCGATGATCACAAGGGGCTACGACGAAGCTGGCGCCAAAAAAGAAGGACTGATCCGCTGGGGAAACCAGGCCGTCTCTGGTCTTTCAGATGTTGTGCTCCAGGGCCCGCACTTCGCAGCGGGGCTTCCCTTCTCGAAAGAACCTAAGATTCCGTGCCGGAGCAACAGGGACTGGAATCTTCTCGCACCCCAGGTGCTTCCCGAATCATTCGTGCCCGTGACTAATCTCGTGCGATCTACCGACGAGATGACGTACCTGGACGCTCAGGATTCCTGGCTTGAACAGCCATACACGATGTATTTTCGGTTGGCCTGGCGAGTGATGATCCCCTTCGACAGCAGCCGCTGTCTGCATGCAGCACTTATCCCACCAGGCCCCGCCCACATTCACAACGTGAATTCAGCGACCCTGGGAGAAAATCGCCTCACAGTCCTCAATGCAGGCTTCTGGGCGGCACTGCCACTCGACTACTTGCTGCGCATCACTGGACGCTCACATCTCCAAGTCGGAGAAGCTCGCAAGATGCCCGCCCCCACTCCGGACCATCCCCTCGCCCCAGCCCTCCTCCTCCGTACCCTCCGCCTGAATGCCCTTACCTCCCACTACACCCCCCTCTGGACCGAGCTGTTCGACATGCGCTGGGAGGGATACGAGGACTGGGCCAACTCGCAGTGGCCGGGGCTCAAGCCTCTCGCCGCCGGTCTCACGTCGACCTGGGACTACAGCACGCCTCTGCGTACCGAGCACGAGAGGCGGGCCGCGCTCGTCGAGATCGATGCCCTTGTCTCCGTCTGGCTGGGCATCACCGCCGACCAGCTAGTCGCCATCTTCAAGTCGCGCTACCCGCAGCTGTACGACTACGAGGCAGCCACCTACTTCGACGCCAACGGTCGAAAGATCGCAGCCGACTTCAATACCTACGGCCACGGTCAGACCAAACAGGACTACCTCGATCTCCTCGCCCACTTGGAAGACCCGGGCCACACCCCGCCCCCCACCGGCTACCAGGCCCCCTTCTACAAGGCGGACCGTGAGGCCGAGATGCGAGCCGCGCACGCCCACTTCCAGGAGCGGCTGGACGCCGAGATCGCCGCAGGCCGCTGGACACCGCCCGAGCCGGTGACCGTGGACGCCTGACCATGGACAAGCCCGGACATACCTGCGCCCTGTGACTCTCCTCGGAGCCACAGGGCACAGCAGCAAGGCAGCGACTCAGCCGATCCGGTCGGCAGCGAGCCCGACGAACGCGGTCCACGCCTCAGAACCGACGGCCAAACCTTGACGGTTCGTATCCTTCGAGTCCCGCACGTGCACGGTGTGCGAGCAGGTGGCCACCTCCACGCACTGACCGCCTTCGCCGCTACTGTAAGTGCTCTTGAACCATGCCAGTTCAGCCGCGTTCTTCATGACTCTCCCAGCAACCTCTCGATGAAGGTCATCGACTCTCGCGGAGTGAGAGCCTGGGCTCGGATAATCCCATACTGCGCTTCAAGCTCCCGAACGGACGTCCGCTCGGTGTACAACTGGCTGCTCTTCTGAACCTCCGCGTAGGCGATGCGCTCCCCGGCTCTGGTCTCAATCAAGGTGAATGGCCCCGCAAGCCCCGCGTGATCCTCCCGCTGCAAGGGCATGACCTGGATCTCTACGTTTCGGTTCTGTCCGATGAGCAAGATCTGTTCCAATTGCCCTCGTTGGACCCCTGCCCCACCAACTGGTCGCCTAAGCACCGCCTCCTCGATCACGAAGCTCGTGAGGGGCGCGGGCCAGCGCGAAAAGATCTCATGCCTGAGCATCCGAGCAGCCACCCGCTGCTCAATGGTCACCTCATCAAGGAGAGGTCGCCGCATAGTGAAGACCGCACGGGCGTATTCCTCCGTCTGCAACAGCCCGTTCACCACATGGGTGTCATACACATGCAGCTCGACCGCCTCCGCCTCCAACCGCGCCGCATCCCGGAAGAACACCGGGTACTGTGCCCGAGCAACCTCCTCCTTCATCTCCTTCAACAGCCCGCCTGCATCTAGTAGTTCATCCACCACGTCGATGAACCTCGGCGGAGGCACCCGCCGCCCCTGCTCGTACGCTGCGATGGTGGACGGCGAGTAACCGGTCCGTGCGCCGACCTCCGGCCGCTCCAAGCCCGCCCGCACCCGGCACAGCTTCAACTGCCGCCCGAACACCCGCAGGATGCCCGTCCCCGGCTCCGGGGACGGCCCCGGTACCGCGTCCCGCTCCGGCTCTCCTTGCTCGGCCGTCTCTCCCGGCTCCCGCACCAGTTCGCTCACAGCCCGTTCACCTCCGTCGCCCACCGGCAGGTCCGCTCAACTCCCCCGCCCTGCCGAGGGACACGGCCCGCCCCGCCTACAAGCACCGCAGGGACGCGTACAGCGTCCCCGGTCGGCTCCTCACCCGGCGTCAACGCTAAAACCCAAAACGTCGACGGACAGACGAAGTCAGGAAGTTCCCCCCATCGGGTGTGGCAACCCTGGATGGGCGACTGGCATACGCTGATCCACCCTTGTGGGCTTTTAGACGTTGTTGCCTTACGGCTGTTTGATGCCCGAAGTCATTGCCCGCCGTTCAGTGTCAGTGGAAGCGCCTAGCGTTGCAGTTCGAGCAGATCTCATCAGGAGGCATACGCGGTGTTGACGTTGGACGAGGCGGTTGTTCAGCTTGACGACAGGTCCTCGGCGAAACGCCGTACAGCCGCGAAACGACTGCGCAGACTCGCTGCCGAGACCGCCGGCCCGTCACTGCTGCGGGCCCTCCAGCGCGAGGTTCGCGACCTGCGGACGTGGGAAACCCAGTACCAGATGGTCATGGCTCTCGGAGCGTGCGATCACCGGCCGGCGGTCCCGTTCCTGAGCGATCTGGCTCAACGGCCCCTGGATGCCACGATGGTGGATGTCGCCCTCGGCGACTCGATCGTGCGCCTGCGCGGCGCCGAAGAGGGAACCTCGGTCCCTGTGCGATGGTGCCTGGACAGCGGAACGCCCATGCTTGCCGACGGAGCCCTCCGTGCTGTCGCCATGCTGCGCTCGGTGCCGGAGCCGGAGACCGTCGACTACATCCTCGACTTTCTCGCACCGCTGCAGTCTCATGACGGACTGCGCTTCTGGGCCGCAGCGGCAGCAGCCGGATGGCCGGGTGAGCGGGTCCGCGTATTTTTGGAGAGGTGTGCGGCAGGTCCGCGGGCGGACGTGGCCGATGCGGCGGCCTTGTCGCTGGAAGGCAAGTACCAGACCTATCGCCCGCTCTAGCATGGCCGAACGACCTCTGGCGCATAGGTGGGCTGGGGGGTTCAACTCAGCCGTCGGTAGCCGATGAGGGCTGCGGCGGGAACGGATGGGCGGGATCCCGCGCACCAGCGGCTCAAGACCGAGGCTGTCGTGCATGTCGGCGCCCGAGATGCCCAGCGAGAGGGGCAGTCCGTTCCGGTCAGGGGCTCCTTTTGCCGCCCGGACACCGACGGAGTCGATCGCGGCCAGGAATTCCCGGTCACCGACCCGCCGTCGGCCCCCGCCCTGCGGGCGTATGACCTGCGTCGGCGGAACTACCCGCCGAAACAGCGTCCACAACTCGTCCGGTACCAACCGTTCCACCAGATGCGCCATGTACGGCTCAATGAGCGATCGCACCAAGGGAAACGACGTCTTGAAGTCCTCCCCGCCGAGGCTGGGTGTTCCGCGCGTGAACTGCGGTTATGTGGCCTAGCGGGTGTCCTCCCCACCGATGATGGCGATATCTGAATCTCCCCAGTACGTGAAGCGCGGCATCAACAACGAGCTGCGCGAGGCGCTGGACGTCACACGGTTGCCCACCAAACAGCGCAGCACCGCCCCCAGACTGCCCTGAGGGTTTCGCCCCCGCGTCGGTGAATGGGGGATGGAGATTCAGGGAAACCATGAGCTGTGGCTGAACTCAGTGAGGCAGAGGGCGGTAGGCCTGGTGATGGCGAGAACACGACAGAGCCAGCCGGCGATGGCGAAGGGCGGCGTCGCGCTGACAATTCGGATGTCAGGGAGCCGTCATCAGAACCAGCGGCCAATGCCGACGAGCAAAGAGGGAGCTCAGACGGTGAACGGGACGCGGCGGGCTGTGCTCCCGTACGCGACGGAGGAGACCCGGGAGAGTCGGATGCCTCCTCTGAACCACCCACGATGGATATGGCCCGATTCGGAACGATCGTGGCAACAGTTATCACCGTCCTCGCAGCTCTCGGGGGTCTGATCCTCGGTATCAGGGCTGAGCAGCGAGCTACCAATGAAGAAATACGAGCCGTCAACGAGGAAAAGGAAGAAAACGCGCGTGACGAGTCGGCGTACGCGCGGCGTGTGGATTTCTATCAACACATGTCAACCCTGACGATCATCAACGGTAGTTCCAGGATCATGAATATGCGCCTCGTCCTGAAGAAGCCCGACGTGTGGTGGGACCTTCAAGCCCTGCCGCCATGCGGGCAGTTCGATATTCCCACCGGACTGCTCAAGAGTGCAATGTTGGCCGAAGAGCCAGGGGTGGAGAAGGATCTCACAGACCGAGATTTGAGCAGGCTGCAGCTAGAGCTTCGAGACCCGAACGGCAGAGTCTGGCGCCGGGACAGCGGCGGGCTGGTCGCTCAAGTAGGAGACTGGGATCAACCACCCAAAGGCTTGCGCGTGGTGAGTAGCGAGCCGTGGAACATGGAGCCCAAGAAGTCTCCGTACTGCGGAGACTGAGGCCGGCTCTTCGGGGCGACGGTTCGTTGGTTCCGCTACTGACTTCGTCTCGTCAAGGTGACGCTGGATCGTCGGAGGTGCGGACACGGCGTACCTGAACGACACGCTGCCCGACGAGGGCGAGTACGACGACTGGCGTGTGTGCGTCACCGACCCCGCCGAGGACGCGGACGTCACCACCGGCACCTGGGTGACCCTGGAGCTGACCCACCCGGACAACGGCTGCCCGGAACTCGACCGGGAGGACGACGACAGTCCCCGCCTGCCGGACCGGGACGACGACGGCGACCCCCACTACCGCGACCCGTTCCCCGGCGACCGGAACCGCGACAGCATCTACCCGAACGGTCTGCCGGACAGCTCCGGGGGCTCGTCCGGCGGATGCGGCGGGGGCGGCTGGAACTGCCCGCGCACCCGCTGGTGCTGACGCAGACACTCAGCCCCGCGCGACCGCCCCGGAAGGGGTGCGGTGTCGGCCCTTCGCGGGTGGCGGACGCCCGTTCAAGCACACGGTGAGGCCGGGGTGCCCGCCGTCAGCCGGGCACCCCGGCCTCGTCCATGACCACGGCCATCTCACCCGGGGGAAGGGCCGGGTTGGCACCCGCGCTGGAGGCCAGCTCGGGCAGAGTGAGGGCCTCGAGGAGGCGGGGAAGCGGCAGGCGCGGGTCGCCGGCCGCCGCCTGGCGCGTCCGGACGTCCGGGTCGTGGCTGAGCCGCTCGATCAGATCGGGGCCGGCGGCGGGGTCGCGGACGGCCAACTGCCGGTGGATCCCGTCCGGATGGTCCGCGTAGCGGGCGGCCAGCCCCTCGCGGGGGAAGCGGGGGTGGCCGGTCGCCATCCAGGCGGAGAACGTCCCGCCGAGCCGTGCGTACACGCTCATCAGGACCTCCTCCGGGGTGTCGGGGTGGTACACGGCCAGGTGGGTGCGCACGAGGACGTCCGCGTCCTCGGCCAGAAGCCGCAGGAGATCCGGGGGCAGATGGGGACTGCGGGCCGCGGCGCGGCGCAGCAGAGGATGGGCGGAGGCCGCGGCCCGGTGCAGCACGTCCTGATCGGCGATGCCGGCCGCCACCCAGTCCACGTCACCCCGGGCGTGCGGGGCCACGGTGAAGTCGATCGCGGCGCGTCGGGCCTCGGTCAGCTCGGACCGGAGGGAGACGGCGAGCCGCACCCCCTCGTCGGGGTCGACGGCGAGCCGGTCCACGAGGTCGGCCGGCAGGGACGGATTACCGGCGAGCTCGGCCAGGTGGACGCCCTCGGCGAGGAACCGCTCGGCGTCCGCGCGGTCGAGAAGCCCCCGGCGCAGCGCCTCGGGCCGGGCGGCGGGGTCGCGGAGCAGCGCCGCCGTGAGCCGTGCGTCGTGCGGACACGCGCACAGCGCGGCCGACCGCCGTACCTCGGGGTCGGGGTCGTCGAGCAGTGTGGCGCGCCCGTCCGCCGTCAGTTCGTCCCAGACGCGCAGGGCGGCACGTCGTGCGGCCGGATCGGGATGCCCGGCCAGGGAGGCGAGGAAGGACGGCGGCAAGTGGGGCGAGTGCAACAGCTCGCTGCGGACGGACGGTTCGGGGTCTTCGAGGAGACGCCCGCACACGGCGTCCGGCAGCGGGCGGACCTTCCTCCGGGGATCGTGGGTCCACTCGGGTCCGTTCGCGACGGCGGCCCGCACCTGGGGCGAGGGGTCGTCCGCGAGCCGGGCCCGCTGCTCGGGCTCCGCCTGGCCGCTCATCGCGAACCGGACTCGCACGTTCAGGACCGGGTGGGTGAGGACGGCTGCCACGGCCGGCTCGGGCAGCCCCGGTCGGTGGAGGGCTTGGACGGGCGGGCCGTGGCCCCCGCCGTCGAAGGCGATCAGCCGCAGCAGCAGCGGTGTGGGGAGGGCCGGGTTGGCGGCGACTCCGTCCAGCGCGGAGGAGTGGAAGGCGCCCATGTCTCAGCTCCCCGACCCGTCGCTCTGGTGTCTCACCGGTGCTTCCACAGCGCTCGTGGGCGCAGCACGTCTACGGTCCACTCCCTCCGGAGAGCCTCATCTGACGGGGAGACGCCCCGGTCGAGAGAGAAAGCCACGTGCCGGTACAAAGGATGGATCTCACCGTCTCCCACGACGATGAGGCTCGACAACAGGGGTTCGTCGGCCGGAGTGTCACGGTCGACAGCGACGAGGACCTCGCCCTGATCATCCGGGTGAAGGCGGGGAGGATGACGGGCTGGTCCGAGTCCTTCGTGCCGATGACGGCAGTCTGAACGAGTCGGGTGTCGACGACAGCCATGACGCGCTCCACTGGGCGGGAATGAGCGGGATCTGGGCCATGCGCGGTAAGGGGGAAGGGTAACCGCCCATGACGCAATCTGCGTCCCCACCCTGCCGGCGCAGCCCGGCCTCGCGGCGCCCACGCCCACGCCGGTGTTCCCCGGAACCCCGTGCCGAGACGGCTGGGTCTCCGGGTCCAGCGGCTGTGGCACCTGCTCCCACCATGGCGGTATCGCACGCTGAGTCCGGCCGGGGCCCACTCCGAAGAGTCGGCGCCTCCCGGACGGAACGCAGGGCGCCGACCGTAGTCGATCAGCTACCGTACGGACACGTTCGAGTCATGGGCGGCAGGTACGTATGCGGAGGGGAACATCTTGGTCGGCAGCGCCCCCGTGCCGGAGCCGGAACAGTCGCCGGACGTTCCCTCCACCGAGCACACAGCACCCCGGGTGGATGAACCACCGGTCGAGTTCACCGACACCGGACGCAGCACCGGTATCGAAGCCGAGGACATCGGTGAAGCCGGGCGGACTCCGTTCGACCCGGAACTGATCGAGGTCCATCCCCGTAACCCGACGGTCGACCTCGTCATCCAACGGCTGAAGCGGGATCTCATCGACCTGCAGCCCGACTTCCAGCGGAAGTCCGGGATCTGGGACGAGAGGGCGCAGAGCCGACTGATCGAGTCGCTCCTGCTGCGCATCGCGCTGCCGACGCTCTACGTGGCCGAGGAGGACGACGAGTCCTGGTCCGTGGTCGACGGGGTGCAACGGCTCACCACCATCGTCAGCTTCGTCAAGCCCGAGGCAGCCGGTCTGAAACCGCTTCGACTCGGGGAACTCGAGTACCTCACCCAGTTCAACGGCAGCCGCTTCGAGGACCTGCCCGGACGGATGCAGACCCGCATCATGGAGACCGAACTGTCCGTGCTGGTGATCCGGCGGGGCACCCCCGAAGAAGCCAAGTTCAACATCTTCGCGCGCATCAACACCGGCGGCCAGCCGCTCACCCGGCAGGAACTGCGACACGCCCTGATCCCCGGTTCCGCGCGCAAACTGCTGGCCACGCTGGCGGAGAGCGAGTTCTTCCTGACGGCGACGGCTCGCAGCGTCTCCCCCGCCCGTATGGCAGAGCGCGAACTGTGCCTGCGCTTCCTCGCGTTCGCGATGACTCCTCCCGAGCGGTATGTCACGCAGGACTTCGACGGCTTCCTCCGCAAAGCCATGCACCGCATCAACGCCCTGTCGGACGAAGCGCTGACAGAGCTGGAGCGACGCTTCTACCTCGCGATGGTGAACTGCGGGCGGATCTTCGGAGATCAGGCGTTCCGCAAACAGTTCAGCGGAGTCAGCCGCCGGTACCCCATCAACAAGGCCCTGTTCGAGACCCAAGCGGTGATCGTGGAGAGGTGCACCTCTCAGGAGATCGACGTCCTGTGCGCGCGGGCACCGATCCTCCAGGAGAGGTTCCGGAAACTGATGGACGACCCGGCCTTCTACGACGCCATCTCCTCCGGCACCGGCGACGCCAACAAAATCAACTACCGCTTCCAGTCCATGAAGGACCTGTTCCGAGAGGTGTTGGAGTCCACGGATGCTTGAGTCGCTCACTCTCACCAACTTCAAGGCCTTCGCGTACCAGGAGCTGCGTCTGGCCCCCTTCACCCTGCTGACCGGACTGAACTCCTCGGGCAAGAGTTCCGTGCTCCAGTCCCTCGCCCTGCTCCGGCAGTCGTACGAGTCGGGTGACCTCGCCCCCGTCGGCGACCGTGACGCCGGGCTGCTCCTCAACGAAGAGCTGGTCCAACTCGGTACCGGACGGGATGTCCGGCACGAGTCGTACGACGATACGGGGCCGCACATCGCGTTCGCCGTACGGGGCGACGGAGCGACGGCACAATGGACGGCGCTCTACGAGCGTGAGGCCGACCACCTGGAACTGTTTCAGGAGGAGGACTCGGAGATCGTCACGACGTCCGTCGAACCGTCCGTGCTGCTGCCGACGTTGTTCGGGCCGGGCTTCCAGTACCTGAAGGCGGACCGGGTCTCGCCGCAGGTCAGTTACCCCCGTTCGCACCACGCCGTCACCACGCGCGGATTCCTCGGCGCACACGGCGAGCACACCGTCAACTACCTGCGCATTCACCAGGACGAACCCGTCGCGGCGGGCCCGCTCGTCCTCTCGGACACCTCCTCGGGCAGCCTCCTCGGGCAGACTCAGGCGTGGATGCAGAAGCTCTGCCCGGGGGTGACCCTCAAGGCGGAGGACATCGCCCGCACGGACGCAGTCCGCCTCAGTTACAGCTTCGGCTCCGGCGCGTTGGCCTCCAACAGTTTCCGTCCCACCAACGTCGGTTTCGGACTCACCTACGTCCTGCCGATCGTCGTGGCCTGCCTGTCGGCCAAGCCGGGGACGCTGATCCTGCTGGAGAACCCGGAGGCGCACCTGCATCCGCAGGGCCAGACCTGGATGGCGTACCTGGCGAGCGCGGCGGCGGCGAGCGGGGCGCAGATCGTGATGGAGACGCACAGCGACCATGTGCTCAACGGGCTGCGGCTCCGCGTCAAGCAGGGGCTGCTGAGCGCCGACGCGACCGCCGTGCACTACTTCCGTCGCAAGGATCAGACCTCGGAGGTCGTCAGCCCGGTCATCGGGGCGGACGGACGGCTCTCCGAATGGCCCGAGGGCTTCTTCGACGAGTGGGAGAACTCCCTCGAGCAGCTGCTCGACTGAGCAGGCGCACGGAGTCATCGAAGCGCCCCGGGGGCGGGGCCATCGGCGCGGAACAAGAATGGGGTGGGGCGTGCCGCTGCTTGTGTTTCTCAACGAACAGTCCTGTGCGACGAAGTGCGGGCGCGACAAGGTCGCCGCGGGCATGCGCACCTTCGTGGACGTGCTCCGGGAGTTACGGCGCTGGCGTGACATCAGCCTCGCCACACAGAGCCCGTTGGACCAGGCGGAACTCGCCGACGGTTACTACTACGCGCAGTGGCGCAACGACGCCCGCAACAGGGACGAACACCGTTTCATCCAGCGGATGCGCGACCGCTGCACGACCTTCACGGCCGCCCTTCATGACGCTGCGGCACCGGACCGGGACGACATCTGGCACCGGCACAACGGGGTCGACGTCCATGGGCTCGGTGCTGCACAGATGGTCGACGGCCTCGCCGTGAGCCTGCCGCTCGCCCCGGACTGGGACACGGCCTGGCTGGAACTCCACATCGAGGAACTGTCGGAGGACCCCGAGACCGGGGAGACCGTCGCCGACGAGTACCTGGAGATGATTCGGCACGCTTCCCAGAAGGAACACCTCGGCGAACACGAGGAATGGGGGCGTCTGGAAGGGCTGGACCGTGTCTCCAATGGAGCTGAACTCTGGGCAGGGCACGCGGACTTCTTCCCCAACCTCCAGTTCCTCGACCGGGTACAGGAGGATCTGGAGAACCTCGACCCGAGGTGGTTCAAAGGCGCGCGCCAGTTGCTCCGCCAGCTTCAGGCGAGCGCGGCCGGATGGGACCCGGTCACCTCCCCCGCCGGACCGCACTGGGAAGCCCCGAACATCAGGCCGGAACACGAGAACGCCCGCAGGAACCGGTTCTGGGACGACCAGGACGGCGTGAGCCGTTGCTTCGAGCTCCACGGGAACCTCAACCGTGGAGCCGGCCGGATCTACTTCCGGCTCGTCCACGAGGAGAAGGCCATCCGCATCGCCCACATCGGGCGCCATCTCTGAAGCAGACGTCACCAGCAGCGATCCCCCTACCGAGGGGAGACGTGGAAAAGATCCGCAATCTCAACAAACTGCTGAGGGAGTACGGAGAGTAGATCCACGAACGCACTGCCGCACACACGCACCGCGACGCCGCCCACGGCGCCTCGCTGTGTGCGCGTCGGACCTGGGCACATCAGGGTGCGCCCGGCAGCGTTGACGCCATGAACAGCGAGCACTCACCCACCTCCACGGCGGTGACCGCACAGCGTGGCACGGCAGAAGTGGGCACCACGACGGACGAGTTCACCATGCGCTTCAGCTCGACTCCGCGAGGTGCCCGCCTCGCCCGCCACCTGGTCGCGGACCGGCTCGATGTGTGGGGGCATCCCTACACGTCCACGGCGAACGAGACGTTGACGCTCATCACCGCCGAGCTCGCCGCCAACGCCGTCACCCACGGTCGAGTATCGGGCCGGGACTTCGAGGTCCGGCTGACCGCCGACGCCGGGACCCTACGCGTCGAGGTGTCCGACACCTGTACCGAACGGCTCCCCTCGACCTCACCCCACGAACCCTCCGTCGATGCCGAGTCCGGCCGAGGGCTGCTGCTGGTAGCGAGCCTTGCCGACGCCTGGAGCTTCATGCCGCGCCACAACGCCCCGGGAAAAACGGTCTGGGCCGAGGTGCACCGCCCTCCCACCAGCCATTCACCCACGCACAAGATCCCGCAGTGACTCGCGTACCCTCCGTGCGTCAGAGCGCGCGACGGCCTGCCCGCGGTGTGCGGGCAGGCCGTCGGGGTGCGGGCGGGCCGTCGGTCCGGGGCTCACGCCTCGGCGGGGAGCAGGGGTACGTCGAGGCGGTCGGCGAGTTCGTCCAGGGTGGTGCCGAAGGTCTGGGTGACCCTGAGCCCCTGGGGGGTGACGTCGAAGACCGCGAGGTCCGTGTAGACACGGTCGACGCAGCGCAGTCCGGTGAGCGGGTAGGTGCATTCGGGCACCAGCTTGGGAGCGCCGTCCTTCGTGAAGAGCGTCATCATCACGTAGACCTTCTTGGCGCCGATCGCCAGGTCCATGGCCCCGCCGACGGCGGGGATGGCGTCGGGCGCCCCCGTGTGCCAGTTGGCCAGGTCACCGGTGGCCGAGACCTGGAACGCGCCCATGACGCAGATGTCCAGGTGGCCGCCGCGCATCATCGCGAACGAGTCGGCGTGGTGGAAGTAGGCGGCTCCCGGCAGTTCGGTCACCGGGATCTTGCCCGCGTTCGTCAGGTCGGGATCGACCTCGCCCTCCTTCGCCGCGGGCCCCATGTTGAGCATGCCGTTCTCGGTGTGGAGGACCACACCGGAGTCGGCGGGCAGGTGGTCGGCGACGAGGGTCGGCTGCCCGATGCCCAGGTTGACGAAGGCGCCCTGGGGGATGTCGCGCGCCACGAGGGCGGCCATCTCGTTCTTACTCAGCGGACCCCGGCCGTTCAGCGGGCCCTGGTCGTTCTTCGCTCGGCTGGTCGCGTTCATGCGGTGGCTGCCTCCTTGACCACACGGTCGACGTAGATGCCGGGGGTCACGACGGTTTCGGGATCGATCTCGCCGGTCTCGACGATCTCGCGGACCTGCGCGATCACCGTGGTCGCGGCGGTGGCCATGACCGGACCGAAGTTGCGGGCGGTCTTGCGGTAGACGAGGTTGCCCATGCGGTCGGCGCGGTGGGCGCCGATCAGCGCGACGTCGCCCCTGATCGGGTACTCCAGCACGTAGGTGCGGCCGTCGATCTCGCGGGTCTCCTTGCCCTCCGTGAGGAGCGTGCCGACCCCGGTGGGGCAGAAGAAGGCGCCGATGCCGGCTCCGGCCGCCCTCATCCGTTCCGCGAGGTTGCCCTGGGGGACGACCTCCAGCTCGATCCGGCCCGCCCGGTAGAGCTCGTCGAACACCCAGGAGTCCGCCTGGCGCGGGAAGGAGCAGATCACCTTGCGGACCCGCCCCTTGGCCAGCAGCGCGGCCAGTCCGGTGTCGCCGTTGCCGGCGTTGTTGGACACGACGGTGAGGTCCTTGGCGCCCTGGCGTATGAGGGCGTCGATCAGGTCGACCGGCATGCCGGCCATGCCGAACCCTCCGACGAGCACGGTCGAGCCGTCCTCGATCCCGGCCACCGCCTCGTCCGCGTGGTCGCACAGCTGTGTGTTCATCGGTTGCCTCCCGAGACGTTCTCCAGGACCACGGCGAGCGCCTGGCCGACTCCGATGCAGATGGCGGCGACGCCCCAGCGCTGCCCCGACTCCTTCAACCGGTGGGCCAGGGTGCCCAGGAGCCTGCCGCCGGAGGCGCCCAGGGGGTGGCCGAGCGCGATCGCGCCGCCCTTGGCGTTGACGATCTCCGGGTCGACGCCCCAGGCGTCCACGCAGGCCAGCGACTGGACGGCGAAGGCCTCGTTGAGTTCGACGGCGGCGACGTCGGACCAGGTGATCCCGGCGCCCTTCAGCGCCCGGTTCGCCGCCTCCACGGGGGCGTACCCGAACAGCTGCGGGTCCAGCGCGGACACGCCCCGGCCGGCGATGCGGGCGAGGGGGTCGGTGCCGATGCGGGCGGCGGCCTCGCCCGAGCCGAGCAGGACCGCGGAGGCGCCGTCGCTCAGCGGGGAGGCGTTGCCCGCGGTGATGACGCCGTCGGGGCGGAAGACGGGCTTGAGCCCGGCCAGCTTCTCGGCGGTCGAGCCGGGGCGGATCCCCTCGTCCCGGGTGACGGTCGTGCCCTTGCGGTCCGTGACGACGGGCACCACCAGATCGTCGTAGAAGCCGGCGTTCCAGGCGTCGTCGGCGAGGTTGTGCGAGCGGGCGGCGAACTCGTCCTGCCGCTCCCGGGCGATGGTGAAGCGGTCGCCCAACTGCTCGTTCGCCTCGCCCAGGGAGACGGTCCACTCCTTGGGCATGCGCTGGTTGACCAGCCGCCAGCCGAGCGTGGTGGAGACGGCGGTCACGTCCCCTGCGGGGAACGCGCGCGAGGGCTTGGGCAGGACCCAGGGGGCCCTGGTCATCGACTCGACCCCGCCGGTGAGCACGATGTCCACGTCGCCGGTCTCGATGGCGCGGGAGGCGATGACGGCGGCGTCCAGGGAGGAGCCGCACAGCCGGTTGACGGTCGTGGCGGGGACCGAGGTGGGCAGTCCCGCGAGCAGGACGGCCATCCTGCCGACGTTGCGGTTGTCCTCGCCGGCGCCGTTGGCGTTGCCCCAGACGACGTCGCCGATCTCGGCCGGGTCGAGTGCGGGGGTCTTGGCCAGGGCCCCGGTGACAGCCACCGCGGCAAGGTCGTCGGGCCGGACCTCGGCGAGGGCGCCTGAGAATTTACCGAAAGGCGTTCTTGCTGCTGCGTAAAGGTAACTGTCGCTCACGCCCCCACAGTACGAGGGCCCCTTTCATCATGTCCAAGACCTAGTCTGCATTGATTCATAAGCAGCACTTATAGAATGGGGGTATGGAACTCCGTCAGCTCCGCTCCTTCCTCGCCCTGGCCGAGGAGTGCCACTTCGGGCGCGCGGCCGCCCGCCTGCACGTGGCGCAGCCGGCCCTGTCCCAGCAGGTCAAGCAGTTGGAGCGGGAGCTGGGCGTCTCGCTGTTCAACCGGTCCACCCGGCGCGTCGAACTGACCGAGGCCGGACGTCACCTCACCGACTACGCGCGCACCCTCGTCGCGGAGGAGGAGCGCGCGCGGATCCACCTGCGGGAGCTCGCCACCGGCCACGCGGGCCGGGTCTCGGTCGGCTTCATCGGCACGGCCACCTACGACGTCCTGCCGAAGGTCGCCCGCACCGTACGGGCGAAGCTGCCGGGCATCACCCTGGACCTGCGGGGTGAGGTCCTCACCCCGCGACTCGTCGAGGGCCTGCTCTCCGGCACGTTCGACCTCGCCGTCCTGCGGGGCGCGGTGTCGGAGGAGAACATCCGCACCACGCCGTTGCGGTCCGAGCCGCTGGTGGCCGTGCTGCCGGCCCACCACCGGCTGGCCGGCCGGCCGAGCATCCCGCTGAAGGCCCTGGCCGACGAGCCGTTCGTCATCCACCCCTCGCAGTCCCGGTCCTCGATGTACGACCGGGTCCTGTCCGCCTGCCGGCGGGCCGGTTTCCGGCCCGATCCGCTCATCGAGATCGGCGAGACGGCCACCCTGGTCGTCCTCGTCGCGGCGGGACACGGCGTGGCCCTCGTGCCGCAGTCGGTGCAGAGCCTGAGCCTCGAGGGCGTGACCTACGTACCGCTCACCGGCTCCGAGTCCGTCGAGCTGGTGCTGGCCCGGCGCACGCACCGCGTCTCGGCCGCGACCGAGCAGGTCGCCTCGGTGATCGAGGACTGCGTCCGCGGCTGAGAGGCGCGTCCGGGACCGCCCGCCGGACGCGGCCTGGGGCCTGTCCGGCGGATCAGGTCGCAGGAAACCGGCGGTGCCTTGTCAGCGCGGGTGAGTGAGGGCGATGGGGGGATCCTCCTGCTCATGGGGCCCTCCCGCTCGGGTGAAGTCGAGGGTGGAGGAGCAGCCGAGCGTGGGGAAGAGTGACGGCAACGCCGCTGGGGGTCCCCCCTGCTCGAAGAGCTCGAGGGAGGGCGTGCCGGACCCCGCGTCTGCGGCAGGATCCGCCGGACAGGCCCTAACGGAGGATGAAGCGGCTCCCGGCGCGGAGCTTGTCGACGAGTGCTGCGGGGGCCTTTCGGGGTGAACCCGCGTCGTAGGGCGGCTGGGGGTCGTACTCGGTCCCGAGCTGGACGGCCTGCGCGTGTGCGTCACCGGCGACCCTGCCGACCAGGGTGAGGGCCATGTCGATCCCGGAGGAGACTCCGGCCGCGGTGACGAACTTGCCGTCCGTGACGACGCGCTCGCCGGTCGGTTCGGCGCCGAACGCGGCGAGGCTGTCGAGCGCCAGCCAGTGCGTGGTGGCACGGCGGCCTTCGAGCAGCCCTGCCGCCGCGAGCAGGAGCGAGCCCGTGCACACCGAGGTCGTCCAGGTGCTGGTGGCGCCGGCGGTGCGCAGCCAGTCGAGGAGCGTCTCGTTCTCCATCTGGGCGGTCTGCCCCGGGCCGCCGGACACCACGACGATGTCGGGGGCCGGCAGGTCGTCGAGGCCGTGGTCCGCGACGAGGGCGAGGTCGTCGCGGTCGTTGCGCACGGGGCCCGGGCGCTGCGCGACGAAGACCGTCTCGGCACCGGGTATGCGGCAGAGCATCTCGTACGGGCCGACCGCGTCCAGCGCGGTGAAGCGGTCGAAGAGGACAATCGCGATCTGCATCGTCTGCCTTTCAGCGGGCGGATTCAGGCGGATTCAAGTGATGTGGACGGGCGGAAGCGCCGGCGGTACTCGGCCGGCGCGGTGCCCAGGGCTTTCACGAAGGCGCGGCGCATCGCCTCGGGTGTGCCGTAGCCGCTGGCGCGGGAGACCTGCCCGACGCCGTCGGCCGTGTCCTCGAGGAGACGCCGGGCGTGCTCCAGGCGGACGCGCTCGACGTACCGGCCGGGTGTCGTCCCGGTCTCCGAGCGGAAGGTGCGGGCGAAGTGCCGGGGGGAGAGGTTGGCGCGCTCCGCCAGGCTCTCGACGGAGAGGTCCCCGTCCGGGTGCTCGGTGATCCACTGCTGGACCTTCCGCAGGGGTTCGCGCCGCGCGGTCTGGACGGCGAGTTGGGCGCTGAACTGCGCCTGATCACCCGGACGCCGGAGGAAGACGACGAGATGTCGGGCGACGGCGAGCGCGGTGTCCCTGCCGTGGTCCTCCTCGACCAGGGCGAGCGCGAGGTCGATGCCCGCGGTGACTCCGGCCGAGGTGGCGATCCGGCCGTCACGTACGAAGATCGGGTCGGGGTCGACGTCCACGGCCGGGTAGGTCCTGGCCATGTGGTCGCAGACCGACCAGTGGGTCGTCGCCCGACGGCCGTCGAGCAGGCCGGCCTCGGCCAGCAGCAGCGCGCCGCTGCACACGGAGACGATGCGCTCGGCGTCGCGGGCGTGCTCCCGAAGCCAGTCGATCAGCCGGGGAGCCGGGTGACGGGTGCCGTTGCCGCCCGGGACGAGCAGGGTGTGCGGCACCTCGACCTCACCCAGTGCGCGGTCCGGGACGACGGTGAGACCGCTAGAGGTACGGACCGGAGCACCGTCGAGCGAGGCGGTACGGATCTCGTACGGGTCCCCGCTGTGGCGCCCCGCCCCCGTGAACACCTCCAGGGGGCCGGTCACGTCGAGACTCTGCACGTCGTCGAAGACGACCACCAGCACCGATCTCCTCGTCATGGCGTTCATCCTCGGCGGGGAGCCAAATGGCCGCAATGACGAGCAGCCCACCTTTCCTGCCGCCCCGGGGCCGCTGCCGGGGGCCGTGGAGACGGCGCCGGGGTTGTCTTCGTTTCCGCTCAGCGGAAGGATGCCGGGCATGGCAGGCAATTCCGCGAGGCCCGGGCGTTCCGTGACCAGTCGTGCGCTGGCGATCCTGGGGGCCTTCGACGGACGGCACCGGCGGCTCAGTCTCACCGAGCTCGCCGCCCGCGCCGACCTCCCGGTCCCGACCGCGCACCGGCTGGTCGGCGAGCTCGCCGCGTGGGGTGCGCTGAGCCGTACCGCGTCGGGGGAGTACGTCGTCGGGCGCCGGCTGTGGGACATCGGCCTGCTCGCGCCGGTGCACACCGGGCTGCAGCAGATCGCTTCCCCGTACCTCCACGACCTCTACGGCGCGACCCTCGCCACCGTGCACCTCGCGGTGCGCGACGGTCTGCAGGCGCTGTACGTCGACCGGCTCTCCGGTCACGCCTCGGTGCCGGTGGTCAGCGCGATCGGCTCCCGCCTGCCGCTGCACGCGACGGGGGTCGGCAAGGTGCTGCTCGCGCACGCTCCGGCCGAGGTCCAGGACGAGGTGCTCGCCGACCTCCCCCGGATCACCCCCTATACGGTGAGCCGCCCGGGACTGCTGCGCGGCCAGCTCAAGAAGGTGCGCGAGGACGACTACGCCACGACGGTGGAGGAGATGAGCCTGGGCGCGTGCACGGTGGCCGTGCCGATCCGGTCGGACGGCGCGGTGGTGGCGGCGCTCGGCATCGTCGCCCCCAGCCTCAAACGCGACCGGGCACGGCTGGTCAGCGCCCTGCAGGTGGCGGCCCGGGGCATCGGGCGGAGCCTCACGGGGCAGGTCGCCGACTGAGCCCCGGCCACGGGTCGGCCCGTTTCCTCCTTCGAGTCAGGGGCCCTGCGTCAGAGGCCCCCGAGGGCGTTCCGGCGGGCCGCTTCGGCCTTGCGGTCGAGCCGGTCGGTCATCCGCACGGCGGTGACGGTGAACGCGATGCCGACGCCGACGACGCGGGTGTCCTGGGTGGCGACGCCGACGACGCGGGTGTCCTGGGTGGCGAGGGCGGCGGCCAGCATGACGGAACCGCCGGACGCCCAGGCGAACCAGATCCGCGCCTTCTCGACTCTGACCGCTGTCTGGAACTCTCGTTGGCCGGCCATGGCTTTCCCCCTGCCGTGGTGTCGCTCCTGAGCCGCATTGTGGCGCGTGGCGCCCTCCGCGCGCAGCCGTTCCGCAACCGGACCGGGGATGAGCGGGTACCGTTGACTCGTTCGCGAGGAATGCGAAGAACGTCCGGGTCGATGGTCCCGGTGTCCGCTCGCCGGACGCGACGCCGCGGAGGCCGCGCACCGCCGGTCCTCCCCGACGGGCGACCGACCGGCGGACGGGTGGTCATGCACGGCCGGGGCACCGTTGCCGAGGAGGCGAACGATGCAGTGACCACACACCCCCGTCGCCCTCTCCCCATGTCATCCCGCCTGTTCGGGCCCCGGGCCGCACGCGCCGGGTCGGCCCGGCGGCGGGACCGGCGCGGCGGGGGTTCCCGGCAGGCGCAGCCCCCCGGACGGCTGCGGTCCCTGCTCCGGGTCCGCAGCGTGGCCGGCCAGGTGTTCGTGCTTCAGGTCCTGGTCGTGACCCTGATCATCACCGCCGCGCTGGTCGCCCTCGTGTTCCAGGCCCGGCGGGACAGCACCCACGAGGCCCAGACCCGGTCCGTGGCCATCGCCACGACGTTCGCGAACTCCCCGCAGACGCTGGCGGCGATGACAGGTCCCCACCCCAGCGAGGTCCTGCAGCCGCTCTCCGAGCGGGTCGAGCGGGCGACCGACGTGGACCTCGTCGTCGTGTACTCGAAGGACGGGGTCCGCTACACGCACCCCGACCCCTCGCTGATCGGGAAGGCCGTCACCGGCCCGATCAAGCCGCTGACCTCCCCCCGGACGCAGACCGTCGAGACGGTCAAGGGGCGTTCGGTGGTCGGGTACGCCCCGGTCACCGAGCCCGACGGGACGCCGGTCGGCTCGGTGGGGGTCGGGATCACGGTCCAGAAGGTGGCGGGCATGGCGGCCCAGCAGTTCCCGGTGATCCTGGGAGCCGCGGGCGTGGCCCTGGCCATCTGCGCGGGCGGCACCGCTCTGGTGAGCCGGCGGCTGCTGCGGCAGACCCACGGTCTCGGTCCGGTGGAGATGACCCGGATGTACGACCACCACGACGCGGTGCTGCACGCGGTGCGGGAGGGGGTGCTGATCGTAGGGGGTGACGGGCGGCTGGTGCTGGCCAACGACGAGGCTCGGCGGCTGCTGGACCTGCCGCCGGACGCGGAGGGGCGGCAGGTGACCGACCTCGCGCTGAGCCCGGGCGTCGTCGAGCTGCTGACCTCGGAGCGGACGGCCACCGACGAGGTGCTTCCCACGGCCGACCGGTTGCTGGCGGTCAACAAGCGGAGCGCGGGGCCCGGCAACGGGAGCGCCGGGAGCGTGGTGACGCTCAGGGACACCACGGAGTTGCGGGCCCTGTCCGGTCGCGCCGAGGCCTCCCGGGAGCGCCTGAGCCTGCTCTACGACGCGGGGGCACGGATCGGCTCCTCCCTGAACGTGGAGCGCACCGCGCACGAACTGGCCGGGGTGGCGGTTCCGCGCTTCGCCGACCTGGTCACCGTCGACCTGGCCGAGGAGGTGCTGCACGGCGAGGAGCCGACCAGGCGGCACACCGTCATGCGACGGGCCGGGCTGAGCACCATCCACGACGGCCTGCCGCTGATGGCGGTGGGCGAAACGGTTCGCTTCCCCGACGCCACACCGCAGGCACGGTGCGTGCAGAGCGGCCGCGCGGTGCTGGAGGCGGATCTGAGCACCGCCGAGGGATGGCGGACGCTGGCCCCCGACCGCGCGGAGGAGTTCCTGGGACACGGTTTCCACTCCCTGATCGCGGTACCCCTGCGGGCCCGCGGCACGGTGCTGGGCTCGGTGGACTTCTGGCGCTCGGAGCGGGCGGAGCCGTACGACGAGAGCGATGTGCTGTTCGCCGAGGAGCTGTCCGCCTGGGCCGCCGTGGCGCTCGACAACGCCCGCCGTTACACCCGCGAGCACGCGATGGCGGTCACCCTGCAACGCAGTCTGCTCCCCCGTGACCTGCCGGACCTGAGCGCGCTGGAGGCGGCCCACCGCTATCTGCCGGCCCAGGCCGGGGTGGGCGGGGACTGGTTCGACGTCATCGAACTGTCCGGCGCCCGGGTGGCACTGGTGGTCGGGGACGTGGTGGGGCACGGTCTGCACGCGGCGGCCACCATGGGGCGGCTGCGTACCGCGGTGCACAACTTCGCCGCCCTCGACCTCCCGCCGGACGAGCTGCTGGCCCGGGTGGACGACCTGGTGACCCGAATCGACCGGGAGCGGGCGGACCAGGGGGACGATGAGGGACTCATCGGAGCCACCTGCCTGTACGTCGTCTACGATCCGGCCTCCGGCACGTGCAGCGCGGCCCGGGCCGGCCACCCGCCACCCGCCCTCGTCCGTCCGGACGGCACCGTGACCTTCCCCGACGTGCCGGCCGGCCCGTTGCTGGGCCTGGGCGACCTGCCCTTCGAGAGCGCGGAGTTCGAGGTGCCCGAGGGAAGCCAGCTCGTCCTCTACACCGACGGGCTCATCGAGACCCGCGACCGGGACATCGACGTCGGTCTGGAGATCCTGCGCGGCGCGCTGTCCCACCCCGACCGGACTCCCGAGCAGACCTGCGACGCGGTGCTCGACGCCCTCCTGCCGAACGGCGGGAACGACGACATCGCCCTGCTGGTCGCCCGCACCCGGGTGCTCGACCCCGAGCGGGTCGCCGGATGGGACGTGCCCCCCGAAGCCGCCGCCGTGTCCGGCGTCCGCGCCGACGTCACCCGGCAGTTGGCGGCGTGGGACCTGACGGAGGCGGGCTTCACCACCGAACTCATCCTCAGCGAACTGGTCACCAACGCCATCCGCTACGGCACCGTCCCCATCCACGTCCGCCTGCTGCGGGACCGCCGCCTGATCTGCGAGGTCTCCGACGGCAGCAGCACCTCGCCCCACCTGCGCCAGGCGGCGGCCACGGACGAGGGCGGACGCGGCCTGTTCCTCGTCGCCCGCTACGCCGAACGCTGGGGCACCCGGTACACGCCCACCGGCAAGGTGATCTGGGCCGAGCAGCAACTGGACGGCATGGCGGGCGAACCCGGCGCCGCCCTGACCGGCGACGACGTCCTCGACCAGTGGTCCGACGCGACCCTGTGACCTCTGCACGGCCTGTTCACCGCCGTTTCCGGGCTCTCGACGTGTCCGTGCCGCCGCGCCCCGCTGCCGCGGACGGAAGCGATCCCGGCGGTGTCGGCCAGGGGGCCGGCTGCGGGGTCGTCACGGCAGGCCGAGGCCCGAGAACCCCGGTCGCAGGGGGTTTCCCTGATACCGGGGCTCGGGTCTGGTCACCCACGCTCCAGGACGAGGGCGCGGCCCGTGAGGGAGCACCTCTGCCTCAGACCACGGCCTCGTCGGCGGCGAGGTCGGACGGGTGCTGGGCCAGTGGTGTGACCTCGATCGTCATGAAGGGGAAGAGCGGGAGGTTCCACAGGATGCGGTGCAGTGCCTCGTTGTCGGCGACGTCGAAGATGCTGAGGTTGGAGTACTGGCCGACGCACCGCCAGATGTGCGCCCACTCCCCCGACTTCTGCAGGTCCCGGCAGTACGCCTTCTCCCGGGCCACCAGATCCCCGCGGACCTCGGGGTCCAGGTCACGGGGGATGTCGACGTCCATGCGTACGGCGAAGAGCACGGTGGATCACACCCTGTCGAGAACGAAGTCGTAGGTGACCTCGCGGCCGGCGCCGCCCTCCACCGGGGTGGGGTCGAGGATCAGCTCGGGCTTGACGGCGGTGGCGATGTCGTCGGCGACATGGGTGCCGCCCTTGAAGTACAGCTGGGTGGTGATGAGCTGGTGACCCGGTGCCGACACCTTCAGGTGGAGGTGCGCCGGGCGCCAGGCGTGCCAGCCGGCGGCGGCGATGAGCTTGCCGCAGGAGCCGTCGGTGGGGATCTGGTACGGAGCGGGCTCCACTGTGTTGATCCTGAAGTTGCCCTGGTCGTCGGCGACCACGGTGCCGCGCAGGTTCCACTCGGGCAGACCCGGTGCGAACTGTGAGTAGAAGCCCTCGTCGTCGGCGTGCCAGATCTCCACCGTCGCGCCGGCGAGCGGGGTGCCGTCCACGGACCTGACCTGGCCCTGGAAGAGCAGCGGGGTGCCCTTCTCGTCGTCCCGCATGGGCAGGGTGGCTTCCGCGGGCAGACGCGGGGCGTCAGCCACGTAGTACGGACCCTCGATGCTGCCCTTGCTGCCCTCGCGGTGCTCGCCTGCCACCTCCTCGACGGCGTGCTCCACCCACACGTCCAGGAAGAGCGGCCACTCGCCGTCCTCGCCGACCTGGATCATCCACGCCTTGAGGGCGTTGTACTCGTCGTACGTCACCTTGTGGCGGCGGACGATGTCATGGGCGGCGGTGAGCAGTTCGGTGGCGAGCATGTCCACACGCGCGGTGTCGGTGTGGACGTCGCCGGCGCTCACCCGGGCGCGGAACTGCTCGGTGGCGGCGGCTCCGGAGCCGGCTGCGGTGGCCTGCTGCTCGGCGATGGTCTCGGTCATGGTTTTCGTCCCTCGAAATCGTGGCTCAGTGGTCCTGGCGGTAGCGGTGGAGTTTGTCGGGATCGATCTCGATGCCGAGTCCGGCGCCCTCACGCACGCGCAGGGTGCCGTTCTCGATGGTCAGTGGCTCGGTGAGCAGGTCGTCGCTCATGTCGAGGAAGTTGGACAGCTCGCCGGCGTGGCGGCAGGCCGAGCGGTGTGCGGCGCCGAAGGCAACCGAGCACAACGTGCCGATCTGGCCGTCGATCTGATTTCCCATCACCACTGGTACGCCCAGCCCCTCGCACTGGTGCAGGACACGTTGGGAGGCGGTGAAGCCGGTGCGGGCGGTCTTGACGCTGATGGCCGTCGCGGAGCCGCCGAGGACCTCGCGGGTCACCTCCGCGGCGCTGGTGGCGCTCTCGTCGGCGATGAACAGCACCGGGCTCCGGGCGACCAGCCAGCGCCGGCCGAGTACGTCGTCGGCGGGGCACAGCTCCTCGGCGAAGGTCAGCCCGAGGTCGGCGGTCTCGTGCAGGACACGGGCGGCCTCCTGCGCGGTCCAGCCCCGGTTGCCGTCGATGTAGAGCTCGACGTCCGGGCCGAGCGCCTCACGCAGGGCCCGGCAGGCCGCCACGTCGTCGGCGTAGGGCCGGCGGCCGACCTTCACCTTGAAGGTGGTGATGCCGTGGGTGTCGCGGATCCGTTCGGCCTCGGCGACCATCTCGTCGGCGGGTGCGAAGCCCACCATGTGGCTGACCCGCATGCGGTCGGTGTAGCCGCCGAGCAGTCCGGACACCGGCAGTCCGGCCAGCTGGCCGAGGATGTCCCACAGCGCCATGTCGACGGCGGCCTTGGCGGTCGGGTTGCCGACGGTGCGGTCGAGGCGTTCGTGGACCGTCTCCCGCTCCAGCGGCGTCAGTCCGAGGATCTGCGGCTCGAAGATCCGGCGGATCACCGCGACGATCGACTCCTGTGTCTCGCCGTAGGTGTACGGGCGCGGCGGCGCCTCGGCGGTGCCGACCAGGCCGTCGTCGGTGTGCACCCGGACCAGGACGTGGTCGGCGGTGTGCACCTCACCGCTGGCGAAGCGCAGGGGCTTCGTGTACGGGATGGCGAAGGGAATGGCCTCCACCCGGGCGATCTTCATGCCACTCCTTCGGATCTTCCGGTTCCTTCGAACCCTTCGAGCCCTTCGAGGAACACGTGGTTGCGCTCCAGCACGCCGAGCAGGTTCCGCAGCAGCGGCGAGGTGTCGTCCTGGCGCCACGCGAGGTCGAGCCGGACGCTCAGCGCGTCCTCGATCTCCTTGCACAGCACGCCCTCGCGGGGCGCGGAGCGGATCGAGTCGGGCAGCACCGCGATGCCCAGGCCCGCGGCGACCAGTGCCAGCGCGGCGGAGGTCTCGGTGACCTCGTAGGCGCGGTGCGGATAGAAGCCGGCAGCCAGACAGGTGCGGACGACGGCGTCGTTGACGACGGAGCCGAGGCCGGCCCCGTACAGGACGAAGTCCTCGTGCCGCAACTGCTCGACGCGGACGGTGTCGGCCTCGGCGAGCCAGTGCTGTTCGGGCACGGCGAGGACCAGGGGCTCGGTGGCGATGGCGCGGTGTTCGATGCCTTCCTGGCGGACCGGGGGCCGCAGGACGCCGATGTCAAGGCGGCGTTCGATCAGCCCCGCTTCCTGTGCGGGCGTGAGCATCTCGGTGTGCACCTCCAGCATCACTTGGGGCATCTCGCGCTTCATCAGCCGTGCGAGAGCGGGTAGTTGTCGGTACGAGGCGGAACCGGTCAGGCCTATCCGCAGGACGCCTTCGGCACCCGAGGCGAACCGCGCCACCCGGGCGACCGCCTCGTCGACGGCCGCCAGGACGCGCTCCGCATCGGTGCGGAACACCTCGCCGGCGCCGGTCAGCGCGACCTGCCGGGTGGTCCGGGTGAACAGCTCCACTCCCAGTTCCGTCTCCAGGCGACGGATCGCCTGGGAGAGCGGGGGCTGGGCCATGTGCAGCCGCTCCGCGGCCTTTCCGAAATGCCGGGTCTCGGCGACGGCCACGAAATACCGGAGATGCCTGAGTTCCACCCAGTCGCCCCTTTCTATTACCGGGGGCTTCGGGCAGCCCCAGCGTAGGGAGCCATTCCCATACCACACAAATACCTGGTTCCAGGCCATTGAGACGGCCGAGATATCAATACCCCCCTGGGTCAACCCTGGGGAAATGCCTGGGGCCGACTCTTCACCGCGCTGCCATGGTGCTGCAAAGCGGCCGTCACACGCCGTTGCCGACCGGAGTCACCGGTCGGCGGGACACGGAAAGCAGCGGAGGGACGGACCATGACGGAGGACCTCAGCCGGGCGCGGACCCTCCTCGAGAACGCTCTCGAGGAGGACCCCGACAACGGTGTGTACCGGGTACGCCGCAGCGTGTTCACCGACGAGGAGCTCTTCGAACTGGAGATGCGGCACATCTTCGAGGGCAACTGGGTCTATCTGGCGCACGAGAGCCAGATCCCGGAGGTCGGGGACTACTTCACCACCCACATCGGCCGTCAGCCCGTGGTCGTCTCCCGTGACAAGCAGGGCGAGCTGCACTGCCTGGTCAACGCGTGCAGCCACCGCGGGGCGATGCTGTGCCGTCGCAAGACCGACAACCGCACCACCTTCACCTGCCCGTTCCACGGCTGGACGTTCAGCAACAGCGGCCGGCTGCTGAAGGTCAAGGACCCGCGGGAGGCCGGCTATCCCGAGCAGTTCGACAAGGACGGCTCGCACGACCTGACCAGGGTCGCCCGCTTCGAGAACTACCGCGGTTTCCTCTTCGGCAGCCTGAACCCGGACGTCAAGCCGCTCACCGAGCACCTGGGGGACGCCGCGGTCGTCATCGACATGATCGTCGACCAGTCCCCGGAGGGCCTGGAGGTGCTGCGCGGCTCCTCCACGTACACCTACGACGGCAACTGGAAGCTCCAGGCGGAGAACGGCGCCGACGGCTACCACGTCTCCGCCACCCACTGGAACTACGCCGCCACCCAGGCCCGCCGCACCTCCGGCGAGTCGAAGAACGACACGAAGACCATGGACGCGGGCGGCTGGGCCAAGCAGAAGGGCGGCTACTACTCCTTCGACCACGGCCACCTGCTGCTCTGGACACACTGGCTCGACCCCGCGAACCGTCCCCTGTACGACCGGCGCGACGAGCTGGCCGAGCGGGTCGGACCGGAGCGCGCCGACTGGATGATCGGCGTCTCCCGCAACCTGTGCCTGTACCCGAACATGTACCTGATGGACCAGTTCAGCTCGCAGATCCGGCACTTCCGGCCGATCTCCGTGGACCGGACCGAGGTCACCATCTACTGCATCGCCCCCAAGGGCGAGGCGCCCGAGGCGCGCGCCCGGCGCATCCGGCAGTACGAGGACTTCTTCAACGCCACCGGCATGGCCACCCCGGACGACCTGGAGGAGTTCCGCTCCTGCCAGAAGACGTACCGGGCCGACGCCGCCCCCTGGAACGACTTCAGCCGCGGCGCCGTGCACCGCGTCGACGGCCCCGACGAGGACGCCGAACGCATCGGCATCCATCCGCTCGCCAGCGGTGTCCGCACCGAGGACGAGGGGCTCTACCCCATCCAGCACGGCTACTGGGTCGAGACCCTGCGCAAGGCCCTGGGGGTGGCGAAGTGACCACGGCGACCGAGTCGATCACCCTCGAAGGCATTCGCCGGTTCCTCTACCGCGAGGCCCGCCACCTCGACGACCGCGAGTTCGAGAAGTGGCTGGAGTGCTACCACCCGGACTCCGAGTTCTGGATGCCGGCCTGGGCCGACGACGACACGCTCACCACCGACCCGCAGCGCGAGATCTCGCTGATCTACTACCCGAGCCGGGCCGGCCTCGAGGACCGCGTCTTCCGCATCCGCACCGACCGCTCCAGCGCCACCAGCCTGCCCGAGCCGCGCACCGGCCACAACATCACCAACGTGGAGATCACCGGCACGGACGGCGACCGGGTGGACGTGCGGTTCAACTGGTTCACCCTCTACTACCGCTACCAGCACACCGACACGTACTTCGGCACGTCGTTCTACACGCTCGACGTCTCCGGGTCCGAGCCGCTGATCACCCGGAAGAAGGTCGTCCTCAAGAACGACCGCGTGCACCACGTGGTCGACATCTACCACCTCTGAGCGCGGTTCCGGCCCCCACAGCCCGTGAGCACGGCTCCGGACCCCCAACCAGTACACGCGGCCCCGGCCGCCCGCCCCGCAACCTGAAACGAGCAGCAGCATGTCCTTCCAGGTCGCCCTGAACTTCGAGGACGGCATCACCCGGTTCATCGAGTGCCGCCCGGACGAGACCGTCGCCGAAGCCTCCTACAAGGCCCGCATCAACATCCCCCTCGACTGCCGCGACGGGGCCTGCGGCACCTGCAAGTCGCTGTGCGAGTCCGGCGGTTACGACGGCGGCGACTACATCGACGAGGCGCTGACCGAGGACGAGGCGGCGGCCGGCCACTGCCTGCCCTGCCAGATGACGCCGCGGTCCGACCTCGTCCTGCGCATCCCCGCCACCTCGGCCGCCGCGAAGACCGGCCCGGCCACGCACACCGCCACCGTCGCCGCCGTCAAGCAGCACTCGGCCACCACCGTCGAGTTCGCGCTCGACGTGGACGACCGCGACGCGCTGGACTTCCTCCCCGGCCAGTACGTCAACATCGCCGTGCCCGGCACCGACCAGACCCGCTCGTACTCCTTCAGCTCCGGACCGACGCAGAAACAGCTGTCGTTCCTGGTCCGCACCGTCCCCGGCGGCGCGATGTCCGGCTACCTCGCGGAGCGGGTCCGGGCCGGCGACCGGGTCGAGTTCACCGGTCCGATGGGCAGCTTCTACCTCCGTGAGACGGTCCGGCCCGCCCTGCTGCTCGCGGGCGGCACGGGCCTCGCCCCGCTGCTGTCGATGCTGGAGCAGCTGGCGCGGAAACCTCCGGCGCACCCCGTCCACCTGCTCTACGGCGTCACCACCGACCAGGACCTCGTCCATCTGGACACCCTGGAGGACTACGCGGAGGTCATCCCCGGCTTCACCTTCGACCACTGCGTCGCCGACGCCGCGAGCAGTGCCCGCAACAAGGGCTTCGTCACCGGCCTGATCGACTCCTCGACCCTGCACGACGGTGACGTCGATGTCTACCTGTGCGGGCCGCCCGCCATGGTCGAGGCGGTACGCGGCCACATCACCGCCCTCGGGGTGACCCCGGCGAGCTTCCACTACGAGAAGTTCACCCCGGCCACCGTGCGCGCGACCGCGGAGGCGGCATGAGCACGGCCACCATCCACACCGACCGGTTCGCCGGGAAGCGGGCCGTGGTCACCGGTGCGGCACAGGGAATCGGACTGGCCGTGGCCCGCCGGCTGGCCGCCGAGTCCGCCGCGCTGGTCCTGGTCGACCGCTCCGATCTGGTACGGGAGGCCGCCACCGAGCTGAGGGCCGAGGCGGTGACGGCCGACCTGGAGACGTACCCGGGGGCCGAGGACGCCCTCGGCCGGGCCCGCGCCGCCCTCGGGGGCGTGGACGTCCTGGTCAACACGGTGGGCGGGGCGATCCAGTTCAAACCGTTCACCGAGTTCACCGCCGAGGAGGTCCAGGCGGAGGTGACCCGCTCCCTGCTCCCGGCACTGTGGTGCTGCCGGGCCGTCCTCTCCACCATGGTCGCGCAGGGCGGCGGCACCATCGTCAACGTCTCCTCGGCCGCCACCCGCGGCATCCACCGCATCCCGTACTCGGCGGCCAAGGGCGGGGTCAACGCCCTCACCGCCTCCCTCGCCCTGGAGTACGCGGACGCCGGCGTCCGGGTGGTCGCCACGGCCCCCGGCGGCACCGACGCGCCTGCGCGCCGCATTCCGCGCGGGACGCCGCCGCGTCGTACCGAGCGGGAGGAGCAGTGGTTCCAGGCGCACATCGACCAGACCGTCGCGTCCTCCCCGATGAAGCGGTACGGCACCCTCGACGAGCAGGCCGCGGCGATCTGCTTCCTGGCCTCCGACGAGGCGTCCTACATCACCGGCACCGTCCTGCCCGTCGCCGGCGGGGACCTGGGGTGAGGGCTGAACGTGGTGCGGAGCACGGTGTTAGCGTGCCGGTCCATGGATGACCGCCCCGAGCAGCAGCGGCGTCTGGTCGGGCGGGTCGGCGAGTGCGCCGCGCTGACCCGCACGATCGACGCCGCCCACGCCGGCCGGCCCTCCCTCGTACTCGTCGAGGGCGCGGCGGGCATCGGCAAGACGGCTCTGGTCGATCACGTGCTGGGGTCACGAGAGGCCTGCGCGGTCCTGCGCGTCGCGGGCGTCTCCTGGGAGACGGACCTGCCGCTGGGCGTCGCACGGCAGCTGCTGCGCGCCGACGACGACGCCCCGCGGTCGGTGCTGGAGACGGGCCGACTGCTGCACCGTCGGTGGGCGGCCCGCCAGGAACACGCCCCGCTGCTGGTGGTCGTGGACGACGCCCACTGGGCCGACGTGGAGAGCCTGCGCGCGCTCCGGTCCGCGGTACGCCGGATGGCCGACGAGCGCGTCCTCGTGGTCCTCGTCGCCCGGGACGAGATGCACGAGGTGACGGGGCCTCACGAGGAGCCGTCCCCGTCGGTGCTGCGCACCCTGGAGTTCCTCGACGGCTGCCGTGACGACGCCGTGCGCCCCGGCCCGCTGTCCCCCGAGGGGGTCAGGACGCTGGCCCACGACACCTGCGGCCTCACCCTGGCACTGCCCGCCGCCCGCCACCTGGGCCGGCACACCGGGGGCAACCCCCGCCACACCGTCCAGCTGCTACGCGAACTGCCCCGTGAGACCTGGCAGGACTGGCGTCCCGAGCTGCCCGCCCCCGCCCGGCACACCTCGGTGGTCCGGCACCGGCTGGCCGGCTGCGGCGAGGCGGCGCGACTGCTGGTCCAGGCGTGCGCCGTGCTGGGCGACGATGCCGCGCTGTCCGAGGCCGCCGTCCTGGCCGGTGTCACCGATCCGCTGCCCGCCGTGGACGAGGCCCGCACGGCCGGACTGCTGACCGCCACCGTCGACCCCGGCCGGATGCTGCTGTCCGTCACCCACCCGCTGGTCCGGGCCGCCGTCCTGACCACGATGGGCCTGACCCGCCGCGCCGAACTGCACCGCGGTGCCGCGGCCGGCACCGAGGACCGCGGTAGGCAACTGGCGCACCAGGTCGCCGCGACGACGACGTCCGACGAGACGCTGGCCGGGGAACTCGACCGGTTCGCGGGCGAACACGCCCGCGCCGGTCAGTGGTCGGCCGTCGCCGACCTCCTGGTCCGCGCCAGCCGTCTCAGCCCCGACCGCGCCGCCCGCGAGGACCGGCTGCTGCGGGCGGTCGACGCCATGGTCGCCGCCGGCGACGTACCGCAGGCGGCGGTGTTCGCCGGGGAGTTGGAGAGCTTCCCGGCCGGCACCCTGCGCGAGGTCGTGCTGGGCTATCTGGCCATCATGCGCGGGCGCCCCTCGGAGGCCGAGGCGTTCCTGACCCGGGCCTGGGACCAGTGCGACCGGCGGCTGCACCCCGAGCTGACGGCCCGGATCTGCCAGCGCCGGGTGCTGCACGCGCTGGGCCGCTGGGACGGGGACGCCCTGGTGGCCTGGGCCCGCCGGGCCGTGGAACTGGCCGGCCCCGACGGTCCCGACGATCCCTCAGTCATCGAGTCCGAGGCCGTCCTCGGCCTCGGACTCGCGGTGAGCGGCCGCCCCGAGGAGGCGGTCGCCGCGTACGAGGCGGCCGCGGCCCAGCTGCCCGGCGGTGCCCAGCCACAACGCTTCCAGTTGGGGCGGGGTTGGATCGACCTCGCCCTGGACGTCCCGGAGGCCGCCCGCCGCCGGCTCGAGGCCGCGGTACCCACCGGCTACCGGCGGGGGTCCACCCGCATCTCCCTGTGGGCCCAGGGTTGGCTGGCCCGTACGCAGTTCGCACTGGGGGCCTGGACGGAGGCCCTGGAGACGGTGGAGCGGGCCGCCGCCCGGCTCGCCGAGGTCCGCATCGAACTCGTCCGCCCGCTGGTGCACTGGACCGCCGCCGAGATCCACGCCCTGCGCGGCGACTGGGAAGCGGCCGAGCGGCACCTGAACGCGGGGGCCGCCGCTCCACACCAGTACGAGGTCATGCTCGTCCCGGCCTGCCTGGCCCGCGCCCAGGTCGCCGAGGCGCGCGGCGAGTACGACCGCGTGGTGGAGGCCCTGGCCCCCCTCGCCCAGCTGCCGTCCCGCCGCTCGGTCGACGAGCCGGGGTTCTGGCCCTGGCAGGGGGTGTACGCCAACGCCCTGGTGATGACCGGCCGACTGGACGAGGCCGAGGCCTTCCTGGTCCCCTGCGAGGAACTCGCCGCCCGCCGCGGCCACCGCTCGACCCTGGCCCGCCTGGGTCTGGCCCGGGGCCGGCTCACCGGGGCGCGGGGCGACATCGACACCGCCCGCACCCAGTTCGAACGGGCCCTCACCCGCCTCGAACCACTACCGCTCCCCTACGACCGGGCCAGGGTCAACTTCTCCTACGGCCAGACCCTGCGCCGCGCCGGCAAACGCCGCGAGGCCGGCACCGTCCTGGCCAACGCCCGCGACACTTACGTCACCCTGGGCGCCCGCACCTACGTCGAACGCTGCGACCGCGAACTCCAGGCGGGCGGCGTCCACACCGCCGCCCGGGCCACCCCGGGCATGTCCCGCCTCACGGCCCAGGAACAGGCAGTCGCCCGCCTGGTCGCCACGGGCGCGACGAACAAGCAGGCCGCGCTGGAGCTGTACATATCGGTGAAGACGGTCCAGTACCATCTCACCCACATCTACTCGAAGCTCGGCATCCGCTCCCGCAGCGAACTCGCGGCCCGCTTCAAGGAACCATCGGGCACCTCGACACCTTGATCCCCATCGGCCGAAGCAACCGACCTCGGCCTCGTGGGCCCGGTAGGCCCTCAGGGGGCGGATTCAAGGGGGCGTGCCTTCCTCGTTGTCGCCGTGCCGGGCAGGTCAGCCCGCGGTGATCCGCCGTCCGGCGGATGCCCCGGCCGCCGGACCGCACGGCCGGGAGAAGATCTGATCGTGAGCTCCCCGCTGGCGGAGGCCGTCTCCGTCGTTCTGCTCCTGGCGGTGCTGGCGTGCGCCGTCGTCCGCCCGTTCGGCTGGCCGGAGGCGGTCGTCGCCGTCCCGGCCGCGGGCGTGGTCATCGCCACCGGAGCGATCTCGCTGGACCACGCCCGCGACGAGGCCGCGCGGCTCGGACCGGTGGTCGGCTTCCTCGCCGCCGTCCTGGTCCTGGCCCAGCTCTGCGACGACGAGGGCCTGTTCCACGCGTGCGGAGCGTGGATGGCCCGTACCGCGGCAGGTCGTCCGCGCCGCCTGCTGGTCCAGGTGTTCGCAGCCGCGTCAGTGATCACCGCGGTGCTCAGTCTGGACGCCACCGTCGTGCTCCTCACCCCGGTGGTCTTCGCCACCGCCGCCCGGCTCGGCGCCCGGCCCAAGCCGCACGTCTACGCCTGCACCCACCTGTCGAACACCGCCTCGCTGCTGCTGCCGGTCTCCAACCTCACGAACCTGCTCGCGTTCGCCGCCAGCGGACTGAGTTTCACCCGCTTCGCCGCCCTGATGGCCCTGCCCTGGCTGGTCGCCATCACCGCCGAGTACGTGGTCTTCCGCCGGTTCTTCGCCACCGACCTGGACGCCGGAGCCCGGACTCCCCCCACCGCCGAACCCCGTGAGCTGCCGGTCTTCGCCCTGGTCACCGTGGCCTGCACGCTGGCCGGGTTCGTCCTGACCTCAGCCCTCGGAGTCAACCCCGCCTGGGCGGCCTTCGCCGGCGCCGTCGTGCTGGCCGTGCGTGCTCTGGCGCAGCGCCGTACCGGGCCCACCGCCCTCGTGCGCGCCGTCGCGGTCCCGTTCCTCGTCTTCGTCCTGGCCCTGGGCATCGTGGTCCGCGCGGTCGTCGACAACGGCCTCGCCGCCGGCCTGGGCCATCTCGTTCCGGGCGGAAACGGCTTCGCGGCCCTGCTCGCCGTCGCGGCGCTGGCCGCGGTGCTGGCGAACCTCATCAACAACCTGCCCGCCGTGCTGGTGCTGCTGCCACTGACCGCACCGTCCGGGCCCGGTGCCGTCCTCGCGGTGCTGCTCGGAGTGAACATCGGACCCAACCTCACCTACGCCGGTTCCCTGGCCACCCTGTTGTGGCGGCGCATCGTGCACGAACACGACAGTGACGTCGGACTCGGCGAGTTCACCCGGCTCGGTCTGTGCACCGTACCCGCCGCCCTGCTGCTCGCGGTGCTGGCACTGTGGGCCTCACTCACCGTCATCGGAGGCTGATCACCGTGAGAGTCATCGCCTGGATCACCGAGGGCACCTGGCCCTCCTGCGTCGACGCCGCCCGCAGTCACGCCCCCGAGGCCGCCGACATCGTGCTGCTGCACGTCACCGGCCCCGAAGCCCCCGGCGCCGCACACGGCGCCTTCGCCGGGCTGCTCGGCCGTGGCCGTCCCGAACGCGATCCCGGCACGGCGGTCGAGCACCTGGCCACCGCCTCCGCCGAGCGGCTCCTCGCCGAAGCCGCGCAGCGCCTGGCACGTCCCTGTGACCGTGTCGAGCGCACCGGTCGCGTCGAGCGGGAAGTCGTGGCCGCCGCCGAAGGCGCCGACCTGCTCGTCCTCGCCCGCGACGGCGACCGCACCCGTCTCGGACCCCGCAGTCTCGGCCCCGCCGGCCGCTTCGTCGTCGACCACGCCCCCTGCCCCGTCCTCCTCGTCTGGCCCGAAACCGCCCCCGACGTCACCACGCTCCCGCCACCGCCACCCCACCCGCCCCGCCACCGGTAGCCGCGAGCACCGGGCAGGGTTCGTGGTCTTCCCGGGCGCCGACAGTGGTCTCCCTGGGCGCTGCTTCCGCCCGCCCGGCTCGCGCCCGGCGCACCGGCCGTCAGGACCAGTGTCTTTGAGCCACTTCGATCCGCTGATGGATGTGCGCCGCACACATCGCCAGTGTTCTCGTGTCACCTCTACTGTTCCGCTACCGCACGGACCGGCGCCTTGACCGGACCGCAAGCCCCAGGGAGCAGATGCACATGATGCGAGCCCGTCAACGTGTCCTCCGGTGGTCCCCCGCCTTGATCCTCTCCGTCCTGGTGGCCCTGCTGACGTCGGCAGGTACCGCCCAGGCCGCCACCCCCCACACGGTTCCCCCGGTGTCGGGCAGTCTCACCCGCCACAACGTATCCGGCGTGTACGTCTCCGGAATCTCCTCCGGGGGCTACATGGCCGGTCAGCTGCACGTCGCCCACTCGAAGAAGATCAAGGGCGCGGCGATCTTCGGGGCGGGACCGTACTACTGCGCCCAGAACAACGTCTACCAGGCCCTGTACGGCTGCGGGGACAACCTCTACCCCACCTATACGAGCACTCTGACCTCGAGGGCTTCCCTCTGGTCCTCCTACGGGTGGATCGACCCGGTCGGCAACCTGTCCGGCAGCCCCGTGTACCTCTACCACGGCAAGAACGACACCACGGTGAAGCCCTCGGTCGGCGATGCCGGGAAGGCCTTCTACCAGCACTTCGGCGCGAACGTGACCTACGACAACACCTCCGCGGCGGGGCATTCCTGGGTCACCCCGTACGGGCCGAGCAGCTGCACCGCGAACAGCGCGCCGTACATGAACGACTGCGGCACCGATCCCCAGAGAGCACTGCTGCAGAAGCTCTTCGGCTCGGTCTCCTCCCCCAACACCGGGCCGCTGACGGGCAAGCTCATCAAGTTCGGGCAGAGCACCCACGCCGTCAACGGAATGGCGAGCACCCTGAGCATGGGCAGCTCCGGATTCGCCTACGTCCCCAAGTCCTGTGAGTCGGGGCAGAGCTGCCGCTTGATGGTTTCCCTGCACGGCTGCAAGCAGGGGTACGACACGATCGGCACGACCTTCGTCGACCGCGCCAACCTCAACCAGTACGCCGACAACAACAAGATGATCGTCCTGTATCCGCAGGCCACGTCGTCCTACGTGAACCCCAACGGGTGCTGGGACTGGTGGGGCTACCTCGGCGCCACCAACTACCCCATCCAGGGCGGCGCCCAGGTCGAGACCATCATGAACATGGTCACCGCACTCGGCGGGTGAGGCCCACGCGCCGGGGCGGGCCGGTACCGCAGGCCCACCCCGGCGTGTCGGCGCTCTCGGGGAACGCGCACCCGAGCCGACGGCAGAAGGCGACGGAGGCGGCCGTGCCGGAGACGACCATCCCGATGGCACGGACGCCGGCGTCCGGCGTCCGGTTGGATGGACGCATGGTCCGTACCGTGCGCCCACTGCTGCCGCTGCTGCTCGCTCCTCTGCTCCTCGCTCCTCTGCTGCTCACCGCCTGCGGCAGTGAGTCGGGGCAGCCGCGGGACACCGACGCTCCCGCCGCCGAACTCGTCACCCGTGCGAGGGCGTTGGGCATCGCCCCGGAGCTCGTCTACGTCATCGGGGCACCCGGGTTCGCACTCGCCCGGCAGTCCGTCGGGGTGTACGGCGGGGACGGTTTCTCCGCCACGTACGTCTCGCGGCAGGAAGGCGGGCAACTGCGGCTGTACGTCGACCGGGGCACGATGTCCGCCTCCGACTGCGCCGAGGGGCAGCAGACGTGCGAGTCGGACGGGGAGGGAGTCTGGTACCGCTCCGGTCGGGGGACGCACGAGTACGCCGTGGTGAAGGAGGACCACGTCGTACGGCTCGAGGGCGATGCGGGCGTCTCCCGCGACGTCCTGCGTGAGGCGGCACGGGACGCCCGCCGGCCGTCCGGTGAGGAGGCCGCCGAGCTGCTGCCGTCCGCGCCCGCCGGCGGCGCGGCGCCGTCCGAACCCGTCGAGCGCGGCGATCTGCCGCCGGCCGGGGACGGGGCGCCCCGCAACGACGTGGACGCGGGCGGCTGAGGGGAGGGCGGGCCGGTCTGCACGGGATCGGACGCATGTGGGCCCCCGCGCTCCTCGTCCGCACCCGCACCCGCACCCGCACCACCGGCTACCGGCTACCGGCTACCGGCACGACTCCATCCCGGCCGGCGTCACCGCCCTGCGCACCCTCGGCGGCTTCGACGTCGACGCCACCGGTGATCACCCCTTGCAGGAGGAGTAGACGTCCAGGTCCTGCGGGTCGGGACGGAAGCGGTTCTCCCAGTCACCGGGGTAGGCGGCGACCAGCGCGGGCAGTTGGACCTTGACGTCACTGGCCCACTCCTCGGTGAGGTACGTGCGCAGGGCTTCCCGGAGCTCGGCGCAGAACTCCGGCCGGCCCTCCCGCAGCCCGACGCCGTACCGGTTGATGGTTCCGAACGAGACGTCGCGAACCACCTTGAGGGGCACCTTGCTGCTCTTCTGCTGCTCCACGTATCCGTAGAGCAGTGCCTCGTCGGTGAACACCGCGTCGATGTCGCCCTGCTGGAGCTTGCGCACACAGGTCGAGTAGTCGATCTCGATGTGCGGTGTCGTGCCGACGGGCAGCTGTGCGACGGCCGACGTCGAACCCGCGACCGTGCAGACCACCTTGCCCGCCACGTCCTTCTCGCTCCTGATGCCCCGGTAGTCCTCGCGGACCAGGAAACCCTGCTTGGTGACGAAGTAGGGGCCCACGAAGTCGACCTGCTCGTCCCGCTGCGGGGTGATGGAGTAGGTGGCGATGACCAGCTCCGACGCCGACGACTCGTCGTCGAGTTCCTGCTCCCGCTCGGCGGACACCACGTCGTGGAACTTCGGTTCAAAGCCGAGCCGCTCTCCGAGGTAGGCGGCCAGGTCGACCTCGAAGCCGCGATCGGTGTGCTGGCTGTGGAGGTTGAAGCCCGGCTGGTCGTTCTTGCCGCCGATGTGGACGGTGCCGGTGGGGGACTTCTCGCCACCCCCGCAGGCCGCGGCGGTGAGCGACAGCAGGGCGGCCGCCGCGATCCGTGTGTACCGGTGGAGTGAGGGGCGGCGGGAGCGCGGGCGGCGCGGAGCGTGCGTCATGACGGTCACGGGCCTTTCCTAATCATCCAGTTGCGCCGAAGCGACGGACAGGTCCAGTTCGCAACCCTGCTCCGCACCGAGTCGGACGGACAGTTCGATGGCGGTCACCCCCGGTCCCAGGGCGAAGGCGAACTCCGTGCCGGCGGCTCCGGTCCGGACCTGGTTCTTTCCGGCACTCGACTTGAGGGTCACGGTCAACTCGCTGCCGGGCGCGCACATCGGAGCGGCTGGGTCGTGCTGGACCAGGGCGAAGGTGACGCTCAGCCGCGGCCGGGGGTCGTCGGTGCGCACGGAGGCGACGACGGTCTCGCCGTGCACCAGGGGATGGTCGGGGTCGAGTTCGAAGCGGTGCGTCACGTCCACGGGACGGCTCTCCAGGAACGCCCACGTGCCCCAGGCCGGCAGTCCCACGGCCAGGACGGCCAGCGGAATCACCACGAGGACGAACGGCGGCCACAGCGACGGCTCCCCGTCCGTGTTCCGGCGCCCGATGAGGGGCAGCATGCCGGTGCTGAAAGCCAGCAGGGCCCCGGCCGTCACAGCGACCACCGCGGGATCCCCGCCGAGTGCCAGCCAGACGGCACCCGCCCCGAGGACGGTCACGAGATCGGCCACGAGCATCAGGACGAGCCCCCGCGTGTCCACGAGGGCGGCGCGCACCCGCTCGGCCGCGCGCCTGAGCCACCCGGAAGGCGGCGGAGCGGAGTCGTTCGATCCGTCCGCCTGCGCCGACACCCCCTGTGTGGCGTTGGTCACATCATTGTTCACGAGGGCAGCATAGGGGTGCACGGAGTAACACAACAGGATTTTCCGGAAAGATGGTTGAAGGCAGCACGACGCACCTCTTGTCATGATCCGGTGTGCTATGGGCGGGTGACGGCCTGTAACTCGTGCGGGACGGCCGCTTCACCGGCCGCGTGGCCGTGCCGTGCTCGCGCGTTCCACCAGGCGCGTCGACAGTTCCGTGCGGGTGCTCCCCGGGTGGCGGCCGTCCGTCATGCGCAGGAGCAGGCGCAGCACCGTCGCCGCCCTCTCGGAGCCGGCCGGCGGACCGTCGTCAGAGGAGGGGCGAGCCAACCGTTCGCCGACAAAACCACCTTCTTGTTCTTCGTCCTCGAGGTACCGCCGTCGGCCACCGGCTCGGACGACCAGCCAGCCGCGGAGCACGAGCCGAGCCAGAACCGGATCGAATCGAGGCGACCGTTCGCATCGCGGCCCTCCACGAGTGACGGCGACCAGCAGTCATGAGAAACCGGCCGGAGTGGCGCGTGCGCTTCAGGAATTCATCGCGGCTCGGTCGGAATCGCTGCGCAGAACGCAGAATTCGTTGCCTTCGGGGTCAGCGAGGACTGCCCAGCCAGAGCCATCGGGATTCCGGTGATCGGTGACGAAGGTGGCACCGAGGCCCAGCAGCCGTTCCACCTCCTGCTCGCGCGAGGTCTCAGGGCGCAGACACAGATGGATCCGGTTCTTGACCGTCTTGGCCTCGGGCACCTGGTTGAAGTGCAGCACCGGGCCCTCCGCCAGCAGCACCTGAATCTCAGGGTCACCCGGTCTGTCCTCCGGATGCAGCGGACGGCCGGTCACCCCGCTCCAGAACCGGGCCAGCTCGTAGGCATCCGCACAGTCGATCGCCACGTTCTGCACTACCGAAACCATGCGCGCAAGTCTTCCCGACTTCCACTCCGGACACCACCGAGTTGCGCTCAGCCTTCGCGCACGGCTCAGGCACACGGCAGCACTCCCGAATGACCGGCTGAGCCACCCGTCCGGCCCTTAATTGCCTTTCTTGCCCTGCCGAGCGGGAGCTAGTGTTCGCGCAGCGAGTGACTCACAAGGAGCGAAGACATGGTCGGTCGTCCGAGCACGCGTTGACGTCCGAGGCCGCGAGCGGCCTGTCATCGCGTGCTGCCCTCACAGCGCGGCACAGCGAGCCTTCCCTTCACGCTGCCGGAAACCGTCGGTGCGCCTGACGTGCGCCGGTCGGCGGCTCTCGTCTTCGGTCATCCGAGGAGTCCCTGTGCCGTCCTCTTCCTCCGCTCGATCCGATTCCGTTCGTCCTGCTCCGTCCAGCCTCTGGCGGGACGGAGACTTCCGCAGGCTCTGGGTGGGCCAGACCGCCTCCCAACTGGGCGAACACGCAAGTCTGGTGATTCTGCCGCTCTTCGCCGTTCTGACGCTCAACGCCGGTGCCGGCCAGTTGGGCGCCCTGCGCGCGGTGGGGCAGGCGCCGATTCTGCTGCTCTCGCTCTTCGTCGGCGCGTGGGTGGACAGGTGGCGGACCCGCACGGTGATGGTGCTGACGGACGTCGGCCGGGCCCTGGTGCTGGGCGCCGCCGCCGTGGCCGGCCTCCTCGGCCGGCTCGGCCTGCCGACGCTGCTCGTGGTCGCCTTCACCGTCGGGGCCCTGTCCGTGTTCTTCGACGTGGCATACCAGGCTTCCTTGGTACGGCTGGTGAAACGCGATCAGTTGGTGCGGGCCAACAGCGCGCTCGAGGGCAGCCGGTCCGCGGCGCAGATCGGCGGTCCCGCCCTCGGTGGTGCGTTGGTGTCCGTGCTGTCGGCGCCGATCGCCGCCGCCTCCAGCGCGCTGTTCTTCACGCTGTCGTTCCTGTCGATCCGACGGATCGGGCGCCGCGAATCCGTCCCGGAGCGCTCGAAGCGTCCCCCTCGGGTCTGGCGGCGGATCCACGAGGGCCTCCGCTTCGTCGCCGGCGACACCTCGCTGCGGGCCGTGTGCCTCGCATCAGCCGCCTTCCAGTTCTTCTTCGCGGCGGTGATGACCGTCTACCTGCTGTTCCTTCCACGGGACCTGCACCTGTCGGGCACCGCCGTCGGGCTGGCGCTGTCGGCGACGGGACCTGGAGCGCTCCTGGGCTCGCTGCTGGCCGCCCGCCTGCCGGGCCGGTTCGGACATGGCGCCGTGCTCGTGTCCGCGGCGGCACTCGGCGACGGCGTGTTCCTGCTTGTGCCCGCGCTGCGCGGTTCCTCCGCGGTGACGGTTCCCGCGCTCCTTGCGATCAGCTTCGTGTTCGGGGCCTTCGGTCAGCTGGTGAACGTCACTCTCATGGCCGTCCGGCAGACCCTCACCCCGGACGGGATGCAGGGCCGCGCGGCCGCAACGATCAACTTCGTCGGCATGGGGATGACCCCGCTCGGTTCGCTGCTCGGCGGCTTCCTCGCGGAAGCGTGGGGGACGCGCACCAGCCTCCTGGTGGCAGCCGCAGGCATGCTGCTGTCGCCGGCACTGATGGCCCTGTCCCCACTCGCCCGCCTGGGACGGACGCTTCCCGCCCCGCCGGAGGCTCCGGCCCCGGCTGCGTGACGACCCTTGTCGCCGCGAACAGCCGGCACGACTCCGTGAGCGGTCGCAGCCGTCGGGCAAGCCCGGTCACCACCGCGTGGTCGGCCGGTCCGGTCGACCACGCCGCTCAGCTCAATGCGGGTACCGCGCACCAGCCGGTGCGCCTGCCCCTCTCACCGGGCGAGCACGTACCACTCGGGCGAATCCGTGTCTCCGAGCTGGTAGTTCAGCTTGGGACGGCCGGCCGTGCCGCTCAGTGTCCACTGCCCCGACCAGCAATCGCCGACATCGATGGTGACGCTCTGGAGCCAGGGATCGTCGTCCGGTTCGAACCTCCACGTGCCCGAGCCCTCACATCGCCCGTCCGGCGAGTCGACTCCGCCTTGGCTCCAGGTGCCGGTGGCCACCGCACGCCCTTCTCCGTCCAGCCGCAGCGTGCCGCCACGGCCGTCGTTCCACGTGCCGACCAGGTCCGAGGCGTGGACCCGGGGCGGTGCGTACTCGTCCACCAGCCCGGTCCCGTAGGCCAAGGACCCCACGGCGACCACGGCGGCCGCCGACAGCAGGCCGACCCCGACGACCGTCCCGTACGGGCGTCCACGGGTGAGGGCCCACCGCGTCAACAGCGTCACCGTCGACAGCGCCGTCGTGCCGGACGGCCACACCCACAGCCAGGTCTCCAGGCCGTCCCCCGTCGCCGCCGGCCACAGCGCCACGGCGGCCGCCCAACAACCGGCCACCGCCAGAATCCACCACCCCACGTGCCGACCGGCACACCGCCGCCCCGCCCACACGGCGACCGACAGCGTCGGCAACACCCCGAACAACGTGCCCAGGAACGCCACGGGAAGACCGAAGCAGAACAGGGCGGGAAGCATCAGCAACACGGTGCCGGGGCCATCGCCGCGCATCGGAGACTCCCCTGCCATCTCCACGAAGCCCACGATCTCCACGGCCGTCGGAGCCATCATCAGCACCGCCACCATCGAAACGGAGATCGGCTGCGGCCCCCGCAAGCCGTGCGGGCTCCCCGACTCCTCCACACGCAGCCCCGCCGACCGCTTCACCCCGTCGCTCACATGCCCTCCCCCGCCCGGCGTCATCCTCCCACGGGAGCCACCGGCGGCATTCGCGACCTGCGGTCTCAGCGGTTACGGAGCTCGGGTACCGCACCATCCGCCGTGCCCGACCCGCCTGAGCCGAAGCACGCCGGTTGTCACCATCGGCCTCCGTCGACCTGCGGCTTCGATCAGGCAAGACACGGCGGATGTCACCAGGTCGGCACGCTGCGGGTCCGTTCAGCCGAAGGGAACGGCGTCCTCCGGGGCGGTGTGCCAGTTGGTGACGATCGGGCGATCGACAGTGATGGTGCCGACCGGCAGGGAAACCGGGTTGGGGTCGTCGTCACCGATGGCGACGATGATGCTGTCCAGTTCCTTGCCACCGTTTCCGTTGGTGGTCTTCGGGTTCACCCCGGCGTAGGCGGTGGTGCTCCCGCTCAGCTTGATCTGCTCGCCGACGGCCTGCTCCGCGGGACCCGCCTGGGTGCCGTCGGATCCGAACGCCACGGTCGGAAGCGCGGCGGGCAGGTAGCAGGTGATCCCCGGCTTCGCCTTGGCGATGATCAGGATGTATCCGCCGGCCTGGGTCTCGGACCTGGTGCTCCAGGAGATGTCGTTGGCGCCACAGCCCTGCTCGACCGGCTCCCGCTTGCCGTTGCCGGTGTCGACGCCGGAGCCGGCCCCGTCCGCAGTTCCCTTGCCCGGGGCGTCGGAGCCCTTGCCGGTGCCCTGGTCACCGCCCGCGGTCGACGAGCCGGACGGGGTGACCGCATCGCCGGCCGGAGTTGCGGACGAAGAACCCTGCGCAGCGCCGGTGTCCGTGGCCGCGTCCGAGTCCTGGCACGCCGTCATCAGCATGGCGCCTCCGACGAGGGCCACGGAGACGAGTAAGGCCTTGCGACGGTTGCCGAACATGAAATCCCCCTGGTGATCAGTGGTGGAGGCCGAAGCGGTTTCGGCTTCTCGGTGCTTGCTCGTCCACTATGAGGGGGCTACGAGCCGAGGAGATCCCGGCGTCTTCGTTCCAGGACACCGCTGTCGCAGACCGGTGACACGATCACGAAGCAGAAGAACCGGGGCAGTCCGATGCACCCCGTTCGGTGGTCCTGAGGACAACACGCCTGCCTTTTCGCCGCGTTCACGGCAGATGACGTAGGCGGGATCCCCCCCGCGGGTGCGGGGATGGTCCCGGTTCCGGCGACCGCCGTGGGAACACCTGCCCTTGCCGGATACGGCCCCCGAAACCGACCGCGTGGGTCGACGTCCCGGGATCGACCACGTGCGTCGCGGCTGGGCCTGTGGTCATCGGTCCCGCGTTCGGTCAGCGCGGTCCTCGGATGCCGTCGATGATGCGGGTCCAGTTGTCACCGCCGTGTCCGTCCTCGATCGCGCGCCGATAGTGGGCCTGCACGGCCAGGGGGAGCGCGAGGTCGAGGCCGAGTGACGTGCTGGTCTCGACGATGTGGTCGGACGTCGCCCCCATCATGGTGACCGTGCTGAGCTCGCCGGGATGCTTTCCGGCATCAAGCGCGGCACCGGGGTTCTCTTCACCGGCCCTCAGGATGTCGCCTATCGAGTCCGCGAAGGAGAGCAACTCAGGCAGCGCTTCCCTGGCCCTGATTCCTGCGGTGCCCAGCATCGCGGTGGCGTGCATCAGTCCGGACAAAATGGTGAGGAACACCGTGAGTTGGGCTTGGTACATCATCTGGGCGAGGCCCGGGTCCTCGCCCAGATGCTTTGGTGTTCCCAGCAGGGCCAACGTCGCCAGGTGGCGCTGCATCGTCTCGTCGGGGCCGCTGTAGTAGACATGGGCGGCCTCCGTGCCGACCATCGGCGCGGGGACCATGACACCTCCGGTGAGGAAGGTGGCGTCGTGGCCCGCTGCCCAGGTTGCCGCCTTGCGTGTGGTGTCGGGGGTGTCGGAGCTCAGGTTGACCAGCGTCCGGCCGGCGAGCGATTCGGTGGCGCTGTCGAGGACGTCGTACATCGCCTGGTAGTCGGTGAGGCTCAGGATCACGAGGTCACTCGCTTCGACCGCCTCGCTGGGTGTCGCCGCGAGCGTCGCTCCGTCGGTGACGACGCCGTCGGCCCGACTGGCGGTGCGGTTCCAGACGGTGACCGGGTGGCCGGCGGTGAGGAGGGTGCGTGTCATCGCCTGGCCCATCGGGCCGAGTCCGATCACGGTGACAGCGCTGTTCTGCCTGGTGGTGCGGTTCTGTTGTTCGTTCACTCCTCCATCCTCGAAGAGCGCCACTACTCTCGGAAGTACCCACTATTTTCTGCGGTACTTACCTTTCAGTAAGGGGACCAGTGATGGCCAAGGCGCCGAGACACGGGCCTTACATCTGCGGCATCGACGCTGCGCTCGATGTGGTGAGCGGCAAGTGGAAGGGACTGATCCTCTGGGAACTCGATGCCCGTCGCGTGCGCCGCTTCGCTGAACTCCGGCGCGGCCTGCCGGGAGTGAGCGAGAAGATGCTGACGCAGCACCTGCGCGAGATGGAGGCGGACGGTCTCGTGCACCGGGAGGTCCATGCCGAGGTGCCGCCGCGGGTGGAGTACTCCCTGACCGAGCACGGGCGCACGCTCAATCAAGCGCTCGGGCCGCTCGGCGCCTGGGGGAGTGAGCGGATGCGTCGCGAAGGCTTCGAAGCGGTCGACGTGGCCGAGACCTCACACGGCTGAGCGTCCCGGCCACCCGTCCCGCGCGCTCGAGAAGCCGTTCGGGGACGAGTGCGCCGTGTGGACTCCCGACGAGCAACGCGTGGTGCTGGAACTGCTCACGGCCGGGGTGGAGCTGTGGAACTCCTGCCCGGTGTTCGTGAAGCCCTTCTCGAGCATCGCCTTCGGCAGTGGGCGAGATGCCCCCGGGGGCTTGTGATTCGTGGCGGTGGTGGTTTTCCAGGAGACCTTGCCGGCCCGGCCGTCGCCAGTTCGGAAGAGCGCGTATGTGACTCCCTACTGATGGGCGAGACGGTCACACCCACGAGTTCTGTGCCTCGAGCGCTCTGGCTGCCCGACTGGTCAGCCAGAGCGCTCGAGGGAAGTGCCGGCCGGCGCGGTCGCCGGAGGCGGGGTGCCGCCCCGGCGTCCGGTCAGCGGGTGGCGAGGAGTTCGAGCGTGTCGATCACGCGGTTCGAGAAGCCCCACTCGTTGTCGTACCAGGCGACCACCTTGACGTGGCGGCCGTCGACGCGGGTGAGGGCCGAGTCGAAGATGGAAGAGGCGGGATTGCCCGTGATGTCGGACGACACGAGCGGGTCGTCCGAGTACTCGAGGATGCCGGCGAGCGGTCCCTGTGCCGCGGCGCGGTACGCCGCCAGCACGTCGTCGCGCGTCACGTCGCGGGCGACGGTCGTGTTGAGTTCGACGATCGAGCCCACCGGCACCGGTACGCGGATCGAGTCGCCCGACAGCTTGCCGTCGAGGTTCGGCAGCACCAGGCCGATCGCCTTGGCGGCGCCGGTCGTGGTCGGCACGATGTTGACGCCGGCGGCCCGGGCGCGACGGGCGTCGCGGTGCGGACCGTCCTGCAGGTTCTGCTCCTGCGTGTAGGCGTGCACCGTCGTCATGAACCCGTGCTCGATGCCGGCGAGTTCGTCGAGGACCGCGGCCAGCGGCGCGAGCGCGTTGGTGGTGCAGGAGGCGTTCGAGACGATCGTGTGCACGGCCGGGTCGTAGGCGTCGGTGTTGACTCCGAACGCGAGCGTGACGTCGGCGCCGTCCGACGGCGCGCTGACGAGCACCTTCTTCGCGCCCGCGTCGAGGTGGGCGCGGGCTGCCTTGGCCGAGGTGAAGCGGCCGGTGGCCTCCAGGACGAGGTCGACGCCGAGTTCGGCCCACGGAAGCTGCGCCGGTTCGCGCTCGGCCGGCACCGTGATCCGGCGGCCGTCGACGACGAGGGCGTTCCCGTCGACGGTCACCGGACGTCCGAGCCGACCGGCCGTGCTGTCGTAGGCGAGCAGCCGGGCGAGCGTGGCGGGCTCCGTCAGGTCGTTGACGGCGACGATCTCGAGGTCGCTGTCGCGCTCCAGCAGTGCGCGCAGCACATTGCGTCCGATGCGGCCGAATCCGTTGATGGCGATGCGAGTGGTCATGAGTGGTGTTCCTTCCCTTCGCCACCAGGCTCGCCCGCGGCCGGCGCCGCCGACAGTGGCGGAATCGCCATGGTTCAAAAGGATCCCGCCACGCGTGCCGGGCGGGTCACTCGCCCAGGGTGAAGGTGCGTCGGTACTCGCTCGGGGCGGTGCCGAGGATGCGCTGGAAGTGCAGGCGCAGGTTCGCGCCGGTGCCGAGGCCGACGTCGGCGGCGATCTGTTCGACGCTGCGTTGCGACCGCTCCAGCAGTTCGCGGGCCAGGTCGATGCGGGCGCGCATCACCCACTGCATCGGCGTGTAGCCGGTCTCCTCGACGAAGCGCCGGGAGAACGTGCGCGGCGAGACCCCCGCCTGCCGCGCCAGTACGTCGAGGGTGAGGGGCTCGCCGAGCCGGTGCAGCGCCCACTCGCGGGTGGCGCCGAAGCGCTCGCCGAGCGGCTCGGGGACGCTGCGCGGCACGTACTGGGCCTGGCCGCCGCTGCGGTAGGGGGCCGCGACCAGGCGGCGGGCCGCGTGGTTGGACGCGGCCACTCCGAGGTCGCCGCGCAGGATGTGTAGGCACAGGTCGAGGCCGGAGGCGGCGCCGGCCGAGGTGAGCAAGCTGCCTTCGTCGACGAACAGCACGTTCTCGTCGACCCGGACGAGCGGATGCCTGGCCACGAGTGCCCGCGTGTAGTGCCAGTGCGTCGTGGCGCGCCTGCCGTCGAGCAGGCCCGTGGCGGCGAGCGCGAAGGCGCCCGTCGAGATGGCGGCGAGCCGCGCGCCCCGAGCGTGGGCGGCGATCAGTGCGTCGACGACGGCCTGCGGTGGGTCCTCGCGGTCCGGGGACCGGTAGCCGGGGACGAAGACGATGTCGGCCCACGCAAGGGCGTCGAGGCCGTGGGCGACGTGGTACGCGAGGCCGTCGCCGCCGGTCACGAGACCGGGTGTCGCCCCGCACACCCGCACCTCGTACGGCATGCTCGCGCGGGTCGTGAAAACCTGCGCGGGAATTCCGACATCGAGCGGCTTCGCGCCCTCGAGCACAAGGACGGCGACGCGATGCAGGCGGGAGGCTGGCACAGGAAGAGGCTACGTGGGGCGTGACGTCGATACGCTCACTGCGCGGACCGGGCAGACGACACCGGCCAGGGCGCCACCGTGTCCCAGTGGACCGTGCGGTCGCACCAGCGGTTCAGGAGGGTGCGGTCGTGGCTCACGGCCAGCAGGCCGGCGCCGGTTTCGGTGCGGTAGTCCTCGACCACTGCCACCAGGGCGGCCGTTGTCGACGCGTCGAGCATGGCGGTCATCTCGTCGCAGATCAGCCAGCGGGGGCGCAGGACCAATGCGCGGGCGAGGCAGGCGCGTTGGAGTTGGCCGTCGCTGACCTCGTGGGGGCGGCGGGTGAGCAGGTCGGGGGTGAGGCCGACGGTGGAGGCCAGTTCGGCGACCCGGTAGGGGGCTCCGGCCCGGCGGCCCGTGGCGCGCAGGGGTTCGGCGATCAGGTCGGTGAGGGTCAGGCGGGGGTCGGCGGAGAGACGGGGCTGCTGGAAGACGACGCCGAAGGCGGTGCGCAGCGCGCGGGGGGCGCGGTGGCGCCAGTGGCGTACGGGGGTGCCGTCGAGGATGAGGGTGCCGGCGTCGGGGCGGTGGAGGAGGGCGGCGACCTTGGCGAGGGTGGACTTGCCGCAGCCGCTGGGGCCGAGCAGGCCGACGGCCTCGCCGGGGGCGACGGTGAGGGAGGCGTTGCGGACGGCGGGGGTCGAGCGTCGGTCGTAGCCGGCGGTGATGGCGCGGAGTTCAAGCACGGACGTCCTCCAGGGCCTCGACCGGGAGCGGGTGGTGGCAGGCGGCCGACGCGGTGAGGGGCGGGAGGGTCGCGCAGGCGGTGGTGGCTCGGTCGCAGCGGGGGGCGAAGGGGCAGCCTCCGGGGAGGGCGCCGAGTTCGGGGGGCATGCCGGGGATGGGGGTGAAGGCGCGGTCGGGGAGGGCGTTCAGGAGGCCGCGGCTGTAGGGGTGGCGGGGGCCGGGGGTGCCGAAGAAGGTGTCGGCGTCGGCGAGTTCGACGATGCGGCCCGCGTACATGACGGCGACCCGGTCGGCGATGCGTTCGGCTGCCGTCAGGTCGTGGGTGATCATCAGGAGGGCTCGGGCGTGTTCGTCGTCGGCGTCGACGTGGCGGCGGAGTTCGTCGACGGTGTGGTCCACCAGGTCGCGGTCGAGGCCGGTGGTGGGTTCGTCGGCGAGGAGGAGGGGTGCGTCGCCGATCAGGGCGAGGGCGGTGGCGGCGCGTTGGGCGAGGCCGCCGGAGAGTTCGTGGGGGTGGCGGTCGAGGTGGTCGGTGGGGAAGGCGGCGCGGGCGGCGGCCTGTTCGGCGGCGGCGCGCAGGGCGGCGCGGCCGCGGACGCCGGTGAGTTCGGCGACCGTCTCCTCCATCTGGGAGCGGATGGTGCGGACGGGGGTGAGGTGGGCGGCGGGGCTCTGTGGGATGAGGCCGATGCGTCGGCCGCGTACGGTGCGGGCGAGGGTGCGTTCGTCGGCGGTGAGCAGGTCGAGGTCGCCGAGCCGGGCGTGGCCGGCGGTCTGCGCGTTGGCGGGGAGCAGGCCGAGCAGGGCGGAGGCGAGGACGGACTTGCCGCAGCCGCTCTCTCCGATCAGGGCGAGGCATTCGCCGGGCGCCACGTCGAAGTGGGCGTCGGTGACGGCGGCGATGCGGCCGCCGTCGGGTACCAGGAAGCGCACCGACAGTCCGCGGACCGACAGTACGGGAGGTCGCTCGGTCACAGCGTCAGCTCCGATCGGCGGCGGGGGTTGATCCGCTCCCGCCAGACTCCGGCGAGTCCGGCGATGGCGAGGGTGGGGATGATCAGGAACAGGCCGGGGAAGAGGGTGGGCCACCAGTGGCCGGCGAGGAGTGAGCCGCGGGCGCCCTGGATGAGGGTGCCGAGGCTGGCGGTGTGGGTGGGCAGGCCGAGGCCGAGGAAGGAGAGCGCCGATTCGTGCCACATGGCGTGCGGGATCATCAGGACGGCGGCGAGGCCGGCCTGGGGCAGTACGCCGGGCAGCAGGTGCCGTACCGCGACCCGCAGGCGGGAGGCGCCGCCGGAGACGGCCGCGTCGATGTAGGGGCGGGAGCGCAGGGAGAGGACCTCGGCGCGGACGATGCGGGCGGTGGACAGCCAGTGGGTGAGGGCGACGGAGATCACCACCGGCCAGACGCCGGGGCGGAACATGGCGACGATGAAGATGCCGAGCAGCAGGTGGGGGACGGAGGAGATGGTGTCGACCAAGCGCATGACGAGGCGGTCGACCCAGCCGCCGAGGGCTCCGGCGGTGGCTCCGACGGCGGTGCCGATGACGGTGGCGGTGAGCGCGGCCACGACGCCGACGAGCAGGGAGACCCGTAGTCCGTAGACGCAGCGGAGCAGGAGGTCGCGGCCCACGTCGTCGGTGCCGAAGGGGTGGGACCGGCTGGGTGGGAGGAGTTTGGAGGCGAGGTCGACGGCCTGCTGGTCGAGCTGGACCAGTGGGGGGACGAGCAGCACCGCGAGGGCGGTGAGGGCGACCAGGGTGGCGGAGACGCGCAGGCGCAGGGTGTGGGTGGAGCGGCGGGTGGTGCCGTGCGAGCGCCAGGCGGTCGCGGCCGTGGGGGCGGTCGCGTCGGCCTTCTCGACGGTGGTGTCAGCCATGGGGATCACATCTCATCCAGCTTGACCCTCGGGTCGATCAGTCCGTACAGGAGGTCGGCGAGGAGGTTTCCGGCGAGGACGGCGGCGGTGGCGAGGGTCGTCAGGGCGGCCAGGAGGGGGAAGTCGACGGCGGTGGCCGCCTCGACGGTGGCGGCGGCGATGCCGGGCCAGCTGAAGACGGTCTCCACGAGGAGGGCGCCGGTGATGAGTTCGGGGACGCGGGAGCCGATGAGGGTGAGGACGGGCAGCAGGCCGGAGCGCAGGGCGTGGCCGAGCAGGACGGTGCGTTCGGCGAGGCCGCGGGCGCGGGCGCCGCGCACGGGGTCCTCGGCGAGGGCGTCGCCGACGCCCTGGCGGACGTAGAGGGTGAACCAGGGCAGTTGGGAGACGGCGAGGACGCCGGCGGGCAGGATCAGGTGGCTTGTGACCTGTGCGGCGGTGACGTGTTCGCTGCCGGTGTCGGTGAGGCCGCCGGCCGGGAGGACGTCGAGGTGGAGGGCGAACAGCCAGACGGCGAGCAGGGCGATCCAGAAGACCGGCGCGGCTTCCAGGCAGTAGGCGAGGGAGGTGACCGTGCGGTCGAGGAGGGAGCCGGGGCGGCGGGCGGCGAGGACGCCGAGCAGGGTGCCGAGGAGGACGGCGACGGCGAACGCGACGGTGCACAGCAGGGTGGACCAGACCAGGCGTTCGCCGATCGCCTCGGCCACCGGCTGCCGCATCACGCTGGAGTGGCCGAGGTCGCCGGTGAGGGCGGAGGTCAGCCACTCCCACCAGCGGACGGTGAAGGGCTGGTCCACGCCGAGGTTGGCCCGGAGCCGGTCCAGGGTTTCCTGGTCGGCGCCGAGGGCGGCGGTGCCGGCGTAGGCCTTGACGGGGTCGAACGGGGAGGCGGCGGCGAGGGCGAACGCGCCGAAGGTCACGACGAGGAGGACGGGCACGGCGAGCAGGGCCCGCCGTGCCACGAGGTGTCCCATCGCCGTCCAGGGCAGGGTCTTCACTTCTCGGGCTGCCAGTCCTCGGCGTTCCACCAGGGGCCGCTGGCGAAGCCGTGCTCGTGCGGTTCGACCTGGGTGGTGAGGTCGCCCCAGCGGTCGGCGAGGACGTACAGGTGGTCGATGTGGGTGAGGAAGGTGTAGCCGGGGTCCTTCACGAGTTCGCGCTGGAGGTCGTCGTAGGCGGCCTTGCGGTCGTCGGGGTTCTGGGCGCGGCGGCCGGTCTCGAGGGCCTTGTCGACGGCGGGGTTGTCGTAGTGGGGCATGTTGTTGAAGCCGTCTCCGGCGAGGGAGGAGTGCAGCAGGGTGTAGAGGCCGAAGTCGGGGTCGCCGGTGCTGCCGAAGCCGGCGAGGACGGCGTCCTTGCCCATGCGGGGTTCGATGACCTCCCAGGTGGCGCCCTCGACCTTGACGTCGATGCCGGCCTTCTTGGCGTCGGAGGCGTAGGCGAGGGCGTGGTCCTGGCGGACCTTGTCGCCGGAGGGGTAGAAGAGGGTGAACGCGGCGCGGGCGCCGTCCTTGGCGCGGATGCCGTCCTGGCCGGCCTTCCAGCCGTCGCGGTCGAGGATCTTCTTGGCCTCGGCGAGGTCCTGGGGGCGTTCGATGTCCTTGGCGTACCAGGGGTCGTCGAGGGGCAACGGCCCGTAGGCGGGGCGGCCGGCGCCGTCGAGGATCTTGTCGACCATGGCCTGGCGGTCCACGGCGAGGTCGAGGGCGCGGCGGATCGTGGTGTCGCCGGTGATCTTGTTCCCGGTGGGGAGGGTGACGGCGCGGAAGTCGTAGGTGGTGGCCCGGTAGGTCTTGCGGGCGTCGTCGTTCTTGAAGGTGGCGGCAAGGTTGGGCGGGAGGGTCGCGCCGTCGAGGTCGCCGGAGCGCAGCCGGGTGGCGCGGACGTCGTCGTCGGCGATGATCGCCATGGTGAGCTTCTTCACCTTCGGTGCGCCGCCCCAGTAGTCCGGGTTCGCCTTGAAGGTGAGCTTTTCGCCCTTGCTCCAGCCGGTGAGGACGTACGGTCCGGTGCCGATCGGCTCGGTGTTGAAGGCGCCGGTGTTGGGGTCCTGCTCGCCGGCGACGTGCTCGGGGACGATGGGCAGGACGGTGCGGGCCGGGAAGGCCGCGTAGGGGTACTTGAGGGTGAAGACGACCTTGTCGTCGCCGTCCGCCCGGACCTCCTTGACGGCGTCGAGTTCGCTCTTGGCGGTGTTGTTGGTCTTGTCGTCGAGCACCGTTTCGTACGTGTAGACGACGTCCTCGGCGGTGAGGGGTTCGCCGTCGCTGAACTTCACGCCCGGGCGCAGGGTGTAGGTGTAGGTGCGGCCGTCGTCGGTGATCTCGGGGAGCGCCTTCGCGAGGGCGGGCTCGAGTTCCAGGTCGGAGTCCCGGGCGAGCAGCCCGTCGAAGATCTTGGAGTTGCCGTCCTTGCCGTAGCCGAGCAGGGGGCTCAGGGTGTCCGGTTCGGAGGCGACCCCGATCACCACGGAGTCGGCGGACCCGCCGCCCGCGGCGCCGTCCGTGCCGCCGCCGGGCGCCGAGCACGCGGCGACCGCGGCGGCCATGGTCGCCGCGACGGCGGCACCCTTTATTCGTCGGGTCGTCATCTGATCTCACACCTTTGCTGCCCGGATCTCGTTGTTGCATATTAGTTGCAGCAGGGTTCTGCCCAGGACCCCCTCCCCTCATTCCCGCACTTCGGCGTGGTGGGCCCGTGGGGTGCGAGCTGCGGGGCGCCGTCCGTGCGCCCCCCGGGAGTGCTTGTCAGCGGCCCGGGACGGGGTCTAGTGTCGCCTCGCCTTGGTGAACGGGAAATCCGGTGTGATGCCGGTGCGGCCCTCGCCACTGTGATCGGGAAGTCCGGCTCCGGCCCCAGGCCCTGTCCCCCGACAGGACCGAACGGCAGCCACTGGGTCCCCCTCGGACCCGGGAAGGCGGAGCACGGGCGGTGGTACCCGTCAGCCAGGAGACCGGCCAGGGCGCGTCAACCATCCACGAGGTGCTGGAGAGGGTCTGCTGAGCCATGCACATAGCCGAGGGTTTTCTACCACCGGCGCACGCGGTCGCCTGGGGCGTCGCGTCGGCGCCGTTCGTCGTCCACGGAGCCCGGTCGCTCATCCGTGAGGTCAGGGAACACCCCGAGAGCACGCTGCTGCTGGGCGCGTCGGGAGCGTTCACCTTCGTTCTGTCCGCGCTGAAACTTCCCTCGGTGACCGGGAGTTGCTCCCATCCCACCGGCACCGGGCTGGGCGCCGTCCTGTTCCGGCCGCCGGTCATGGCGGTGCTGGGCACCATCACCCTGCTGTTCCAGGCCCTGTTGCTCGCCCACGGCGGGCTGACCACGCTCGGCGCCAACGTCTTCTCGATGGCGGTCGTCGGGCCGTGGGCGGGGTACGGGGTCTACCGGCTGGCGCGGCGGTACGGGGCGCCGCTGATGGCCGCGGTGTTCTGCGGCGCGTTCGTCGCCGACCTGTCGACGTACTGCGTGACGAGTGTGCAGCTGGCGCTCGCCTTCCCCGACCCGGGCAGCGGGTTCCTGGGCGCGCTCGGCAAGTTCGGTTCCATCTTCGCCGTCACGCAGATCCCGCTCGCGGTGAGCGAGGGGCTGCTGACGGTGCTGGTGATGCGCATGCTGGTGCAATCCAGCAAGGGCGAGCTGACCCGGCTCGGGGTGTTGGTGACCGGGCTCGGGAAGAAGACGGCGGGCGCGGGCGCGAGCGAGGCGGTGGCCCGATGAGCCGTGACGCGAAGATCAACTCCCTGTTGCTGCTTCTGGTCGCCGTGCTCGCCGTGGTGCCGCTGGTCCTCGGGCTCGGCGACCACAAGGAGGAGCCGTTCGCGGGCGCCGACGCGGAGGCGGAGACCGCGATCACCGAGATCGACCCGGACTACGAGCCGTGGTTCTCGCCGCTGTACGAACCGCCGTCCGGGGAGATCGAGTCGGCGCTGTTCGCCCTCCAGGCGGCGATCGGCGCGGGCGTGCTCGCGTACTACTTCGGGCTGCGGAGGGGACGCCGGCAGGGGGCGGAACGAACGCGGGCGGAGCAGGAGCGGGGGGCCGGCACCGAGGCGGACGTCGACGAAGCGGCCCCCGCGGGACCCGGGACCTGATCCCCCGTGCTGCCGATCGACGCGGCGGCGCACAGCAGTCGCTGGCGCCGCCGTCATCCCGTGGACAAGGCCGTGCTCGGGCTGGGGCTCACCGTGCTGGCGGTCTCGCTGCCGCCCTGGCCGGGCTCGGTCCTGGTGCTGCTGACCGCGCTCGCGGTGCTGCTGGGTCCGGCGGGGGTGCCGGGGCGACGGTTGTGGCGTGCCTACCGGGTCCCGCTGGGCTTCTGCGTGACCGGGGCGCTGACGCTGCTGGTGCGGGTGGGCGGGCCGGGCGGGTTCGTGGCCTGGGCCGATGACGGGCCTTTGCGGGCCGGGGAGTTGCTGCTGCGCACCTCGGCGGCCTCCCTCGGGGTGCTGCTGTTCGCCTTCACCACGCCGATGTCCGACCTGCTGCCGCGTCTGGTGCGGGCCGGGGTGCCCGCTCCCCTCGTCGATGTGGCGCTGGTGACGTACCGGATGAGTTTCCTGCTGCTCGACTCGGTGCGCCGGGTCCGGGAGGCGCAGGCGGCTCGGCTCGGGCACACCACCCGGGCGGCGACCTGGCGTTCGCTGGGCGGGCTCGGCGCGACCGCGTTCGTCCGGTCCTTCGACCGGGCGGCACGGCTGCAGACGGGGCTCGCCGGACGCGGCTACGACGGCACGCTGCGCGTGCTGGTGCCGGAGGCCCGGGTCTCCGTCCGTTTCACGGCCGGGAGCGTGGTGCTGCTCGTCGCGCTGGCCGTCCTCACCCTCGTCCTGGAAGGACCCCTGTCATGAGCGGGCCCGCGCTGGTCGCCCTGCGGGGCGCTTCCTTCGCGTACGAGGACGGTCCGGCCGTGCTCACCGGCCTCGACTTCGAGGTGCGGGAGGGGCGCGCGCTCGCCCTGCTGGGCCGCAACGGCAGCGGCAAGACGACGCTGATGCGGTTGCTGAGCGGTGGACTGCGGCCGGGTGAGGGCGAGTTGACCGTGGCGGGCCGACCTGTCCGGTACGACCGCAAGGGGCTGACCCGGCTGCGGACGACCGTGCAGCTGGTGGTGCAGGACCCCGACGACCAGCTGTTCGCGGCGTCCGTGGGCCAGGACGTGTCGTTCGGGCCGCTCAATCTGGGGCTGTCCGACGCGGAGGTGCGGGCGCGGGTGACGGAGGCGCTGGCCGCGCTGGACATCACCGGCCTCGCCGACCGTCCCACGCACCTGCTCTCCTACGGGCAGCGCAAGCGGACGGCGATCGCGGGCGCGGTCGCCATGCGGCCCCGGGTCCTGGTCCTGGACGAACCGACGGCGGGGCTCGACCCCGACGGCCAGGAGCGGCTGCTCGCCACCCTCGACGGACTGCGCGCGAACGGCACCACGGTCGTCATGGCCACCCACGACGTGGACCTCGCGCTGCGCTGGGCCGACGACGCGGCGCTGCTCACGCCGTCGGGTGCCCGCACCGGCCCGGCGGCCACGATGCTGGCCCGCACGGACCTCCTCACGGCGGCGGGGTTGCGGTTGCCGTGGGGGGTGGCGGCCGCGCGCCTTCTCCGCGCCCGGGGCCTGCTGGCCGACACGGCTGCCGGGCCCCGGACGCCGGAGGAACTGGCCGCGCTGGACGCGGTGGACCCGTAGTGCGGTGTCCGCGGGCCGGGCCGGGGGTGGCGTCGCGCGGGTGGGAGGAGAGCGGGTCTGCCCGGGGGCTCGGTTCGGGTGGTGCCGGGCGCTGCGCGCCCGGCACCGTCCGACGGTCGGGCTCCGGTCAGACCGAGGTGCGGAAGGCGGGCAGGTAGCCGCTCGACTGGCCGACGGCCTTCGGGTGGTAGGAGTTGTCGACCGGGACCGTCACGCTGTGGAGCCAGGCGTCGCCCGAGCAGAGCTCGTGTCCGGTGAACTCGTCCACCACGCTGGAGAAGGTGAAGCCGGCGTTGGCCGCCCGCTTGGCGATCACCCCGTTCATCACGTCCGAGGCGTTGTTGATCGCGCCGCGCTCGACCTCGGTGAGTCCGGCGATGCAGTTGCCCGAGAGCTTGTAGAAGCGCGGGTACCCCAGGACCACCACGCGGGCCTTCGGGGCACGCGAGCGGATGTTGCTGTACATCGTGTCGAGCTTGCCCGGGAGGGAGCTGTTCATGAGGGAGATGGCCGAGTTGACGCGGCTGACGCAGGTCGCCTCGCTCTGCAGCACGCAGGCCTGCATGACGTCCGCGAAGCCCATGTCGTTCCCGCCCGCGGTGACGCTGACGAGCGTGGTCGACGTGTTCAGCGCGCCCAGCTGGCCGCTGGAGACGCTGGTCGTGGTCGCGCCGCTGCAGGCGGCGAAGGTGAACGAGGACGGGGCGTTCGCGGCGGCCCAGAGCTGGGGGTAGGCCTTGGTGCTGCGTTTGCAGGTGCCGCTCTCGGACGTGTAGCTTCCGGCGCCCACGCCGGAGGAGTAGGAGTCGCCGAGAGCCACGTAGTTGTGGCCGGCAGCCGAAGCCGGCTGCGCCATGCCGAGGACGGCTGCGGCACCCATGACGAAGGCCAGCACTGAGGCCCGGAGAGAACGCACTGACATAGTGGTCAGCCCTTCAAATGCGGGGAAAGAGCGGTTGGTTGATGAAACAACCACTCTTTTAGCAGAGCTGGAACTCGTCAGTAACACCTCGGAGAAAAGCCGCCCGTAATGCCTGAATGATCATTCAGCCGGATCATCTTCGCGCGTAGATAAACCCCTTTCCTCTAAGGGAATTCACAGTCCTTCAGATGACGTTCCGATCCCCCGAGGGTCCCCGGCCCGCGCCCCGGGGGCCGGCCGCCCGGGTGATGGCCGACTCGACGGCGGCGATGCGGTCGCCGAGGAGGGCGAGGGCGGCGACCGCGCGGGTGAGAGCGTCGTCTTCGGGGCCGCCGAGGGTGCGGGTGCGGAGGTGGGCGGCCTTCACCTCGTCCCAGCGGTCGGCCTGCGCGGGGGTGAGGGTGCCGCGCAGTTCGGCGAGTTTGAGCAGGCTCGCCTCCGCCCCGGTGGTGAGGGTCTGGGCCTCGGCCGTGTAGTGGTCGTCGATGACGGCGGTGAGTTCGGCGTCGTTCATGACCGGCTGGATCCGCTGGGCGATCTTGTTCATGTTGCGGTAGGAGCCCTGGAGGCGGAACGGCGGTTCGGTGCGGGCGTCGTCGGACTGGGCGGCGGAGGCGATGTAGGCCGCGTTGACCGCGAGGACCGTGCGGCGGGCGGTGAGCAGGTGGCGCAGTACGGCCAGGACGCGGTCCAGTTCGGTGGGGGCGTAGGGATGGGTGAGCCGGTCGGCGTGGGCCGTGGGGTCGCCCTCGGCGAGGCGGATCAGCAGGTCGAGGTCGGCGCGGTCGCGTCCGGCGAGCGGGGCGAGCACCGGGTTGGCGGTGAGGGCGTTCTCCACGAAGCTGGCCGCGAAGGCGTCGTCCTTGCCGGTGAGGACGTCGCCGAGGTTCCACACGTCGGCGCGGTTGGCCAGCATGTCGGGCACCCGGAAGAGTTCACCGGACTCGGTGTACGGGTTGCCGGCCATGCAGACGGCGAACCGCTTGCCCCGCAGGTCGTAGGTGCGCGGCTCGCCCTCCCACACGCCCTCCACGCGGCGGGTGGCGTCGCAGAGCGGGATGAACTTCTGGAGGAGTTCGGGCGAGGTGTGCTGGATGTCGTCGAGGTAGAGGAGGGTGTTGTTGCCGGCGGCCAGCGCGAAGTTGATCTTCTCGATCTCCTGGCGTGCGGTGGCGTTCGGTGCCTCGGCCGGGTCGAGGGAGGTGACCGTGTGGCCGAGCGCGGGGCCGCTGATCTTCACCAGGACGAGGCCGAGCCGGTCGGCGACGTATTCGATGAGGGTGGTCTTGCCGTAGCCGGGCGGGGAGACCAGGAGCAGCAGTCCGCCGGTGCCGGTGCGTGCGGACTCGCCGGTGGTGCCGAGCTGTTTGGCGAGGCTGTCCCCGATGAGGGGGAGGTAGACCTCGTCGACGAGGCGGTTGCGGACGAAGGTCGACATCACGCGCGGGCGGTGGTCGTCCAGGCGCAGCCGGGTGCGTTCGGCGTCGACCAGGGCGGTGCGGCGGCGCTGGAAGGCGCGGAAGGCAGGGGTGTCGTGCTCCCTGAACTCCTGTGTGCGGGCCAGGAATTCGTCCAGGCGGAGGGCCAGACGCCGGTCGGTGATGCGGGGGTGGGTGCCGAGCAGGCCCTCCACGGTGGTGGTGAGGGGCGCGTCGGACTCGTGGCGGGGCTGGTCGGGGCAGAGTTCGGCGGCGACGGCCTCGGCGAGGTCGCCGGGGGTGAGGTGGGTGCCGGTGGCGGTGGCGTACGCGGACAGCCAGGCCTCGACGAGTTGGCGGCGGGCGGTGAGGTCGGTGAGGGCGGGCAGGTCCTCGTCGTAGGCCTCGGTCGCGACGGTGCGGCGGAACTTGTCGAGCAGGGTGCGGGCCTGCGCGCTGATGACGAACCCGTCGGGACCGGTGGTGAGTTCGTCGAAGAGGTAGGCGGCGCAGGCTTCCGGTCGGGCGGTCGCGTCGGGGTGCCGGTCGGCGATCGTGCGGGCGAGTTCGGTGTGCAGTTCGGCGAGTGCCGGGGGCGGGCCGAAGGCGTCGCGGACCCGGGCGAGGGAGCGGGCCCGGCGGGTGAGGTCGGCGCGTTCCTCGGTGGTGGTGGCGTGGGTCCAGTGCAGCAGGGCGAGGGCGCGGGCGGCGGGCTCGTGGCGCAGGACTCCGGCCCCGTCGTGCAGGCGCAGCACGGCGGTGAGGATCGCGGTGGCGTCGTGGTCGTGGACGCCGCGCTCGTATCCCTCGTCGTAGGCCTCCTCGGCGGCCCGGCGCACCAGCGCCTCGAGGTCGTCGGCGCCGTTCAGGGCGTCGGGGCCGTGCTCGTGCAGGAGGCGGGCGGCGAGGTGTTCGGCGCGGTAGACCTCGGGCGACTCGGAGGGCAGGTGCCGCTCCCAGTGGCGGCGGCCGTCGGTGAGGGCGGGGTCGGTGACGGGGCTGCGGTAGTCGGTGCCGGTGAGGGCGAAGGCGAGGGTGTCGCCGTGCGGGACGACGGTGAGGTCGAGGGGCTGGGTGGTGACGGCGAAGCGGTGGCCGCCCAGGCGGATGGCGCGGCCGCCGTCGGCGTAGAGGTCGGTGCGGTCGCGCAGGGCGCGGGCGGCTTCCTGCCGGGCGGAGCGGAGGCGTCCGTCGAGTTCCTCGGCCCGGACCCGGTCGCCGAGTTCGCGCAGTTCACCGGCGGTGCGGCGGACCTTGGCGACCAGTGGGTCGGAGGCGAAGTAGGTGCTCACCTCGTCGGTGTCGGCGAGGGTGGTGGAGCGCCGGGCGATCGTCGCGAGGACGCGGTCGGCGGCGGAGGCGAGCTGTTCGGCGCGGCGGGCGCGGGCGTCGGTGAGGCTCTGTTTGCGGGCGGCGAACGCCTCGTAGATCTCGGTGCGCTGGTCGGCGAGTTCGCCGAGGACATCGTCGAACTCCGCGAAACGTGACTCCAGGGTCTCCAACTGGGCCAGTACGCGGGTCAGTTGTTCGTCGCAGGACTCGGGGTCGGCGGCGGCCGCGAGGGCGCCGGTGACCGTCTGGCCGAGCAGGGCGATCTCGGCGGCGAATCCGGCGCGCGCCTCCCGGTCGCGCAGGCCGCGTCGGCGGGCGTCGAGGGTGGCGCGGGCGCGGTTGACGCCGCCGAGGGCTTCGGCGACGCGTTCCAGTACGGCGGTGCGGACGGTCGCGTCGCCGATGTCGAGGCCGGCGACGACCTCGGTCACCGTCCTCAGTCCGTCGGCGAGTTCGTCCAGGCGGGTGGCGACCGGGGCCGCCTCGGCGGCGGTGCCGATCGCCTCCGCGTCGGCGACGAGGCGTTCGACGTCGGCGTGGTGGGCGGCGAAGGCGTCCTCGTGGGCGAGGTGGGTGACCGCGCGCTGTCCGAAGGAGGCGAGGTCGTGCCCGGCGTCGGCGGCGAGTTCGTCGATGCGGGCGTGGTCGGCGTACCGCATCTCCTTCAGGGTCAGCAGGTGGCCCTGGGCGTGGCGGAGTTCGGTGAGTCCGGCGACCCAGGCGGTGGCCTCGCGGGGCTGTTCTCCGCGCAGTCGGCGTACCACGGAGGCGATGCGGTCGGCCGCCTCGTCGAGTGCTTCGGCGGCTCGGCGGGAGAGGTCGCGTACGGTCTCGAACTCGACCAGGACCTGTTCGGCGGTGCCGCGCACCTGCTCCAACGGGGCGTGCAGGTCGCCGAGTTCGGGGTCGGCCAGCCAGTGGTGGGCGTCCGCGGTGCGGACGCAGGCGGCGACCAGGGCCTCGTACACCTCGGTGGTCGGGGTGGTCTCGGTGACGGAGCGGGCCAGGGCCAGGCAGTCGGAGACGCCGCGCACGAGGTCGGCGTTGCCGACCCGGTCGAGGGGGCCGTCGCCGACGGGCTGCGCGGCGGCGTGGGTGTCGGAGACGTAGGGCGAGTGCCACTGCTGGAGCGGGTGGACGCGGGCCGGTTCGTCGCCGTCGGGCCGCAGCAGGGTGAGCGCGCCGTCGTCGAACAGGGCCCAGCCGTGGCAGGTCAGCGGGGTGGCGACCTCCTCGCGGATCACGTTGTACGACAGCAGCAGGGCACGGCCCCGGCCGGGTGCGTGGAAGGCGTACAGCACGTCCTCGCCGTTGGGTGAGCGCACCTCGCGCTCGAACTCCATGCCGGTCGTGTCGAGTTCGTACGTCTTGTGGGGGCCGGCGGCCAGGCAGTAGCCGCCGGGGAACACGATGCCCTGGTCCTCGGGCAGGCGCCGGCAGCCCTGTCCGACGCCGTCGAGGCGGACGACGGTCCGGGTGAGGGTGTTGAAGACGAGGTGGCGGTGCGCGGTCTCCTTGTAGGGCAGGACGCGCAGCAGGATCAGGGCGCCGACGCGGGCGTAGGAGACCTCCGCGTCGGCGAGGGACTGGAGCGGTTCGTCGACCGGTTCGCTGTGGATGCCCTCGGGGGTCTCGGTGTCGCTCTGCGACCTGACGGTGAGTGTGCCGCCGAGGGTGTCGACGAAGACCTCGCCCTGGACGGAGACGTGCGGGTGCCGGCCGAGGACGTGGTCCTCGCGGGTGGTGCGGGTCCATTCGATGTCCGGGTCCGGGGTGCGCGCGTGGTCGCGGTCGCCGCGCGCGTCGAGGAAGGCGGCGCGGCCGTCCTCGGTCACCGACCAGCGCAGGACGCGGATGTCGCCGGCCTTCTCGCCGGTCTGGAAGACGGCGAGCAGTTTGCCGTCCACGCGGCGCAGCCGCAGCAGGCGTGCCTGGCGGTAGTAGCGGTGCAGGGCGGCGAACTCCCGTACGAAGGCGGGGTCGTCGAGGAGTCCGGGTACGGCGTCGTCGGGCAGCCGGTTGAAGGCGCGGTCGTGGGCGGCGAGGACGTCTCCGACGGCGGTGTCCGTGTCCGGGCGGGGCCGGGCGCCGTAGCCGAAGAGGAGCACGTCGCCCACGGCGACGATGTCGCGGGGCACGCTCGTGCGGTCGGTGCGCAGCCGTTCGGTGCCGGTGAGGCGCAGTTCGGCGGAGCCGAACGCCTCGATCCTCTGCCGGTTCAACGCCTCGGTGCGGCGGGCCAGTTCGGCGGCCTGCGCGGACAGCCGGTCGCGCAGCACCTGGTAGGTGCCGCCGTCGACCGACCCGTGGAAGCCGGTGCCGGGGCCGGTACCGGTGTCGGTGTCGGCCGGGGCGTTGGCGCGGGTGTCGGGCGTCTCGTGGGTGCCGGTGCTCATGGCTGCCTCTCGGGAGGGAGCGGTCGGGAGCCGCCGTCCCCTGTGCGGCGGCTCCCGATGGGGGTGGTCGGGCGCGTCAGGCCCTCACGTGGCCGTTCAACGCGGCCAGCGGAGTGTCCGCAAGTCCCAACTCCCCAGCCTTTTCAATCAGTTGCTGAAGCTGTCCGGTGTTCTCGCCGCCCGCCTTCATCAGCTGCATCAGCAGCGCGGACACCGTCAGGTGCTGTACGTCGGCGCTGGAGACGGAGCCCAGCATCCGGCTCAGGTCGTCGGTGAAGCTCGCCCTGCCGTCCAGCCAGGGCCCGGCGAGGGCCTGGGCGGTCTCGGAGTGCTGGACGAACCCGTCGACGCTCTTGCCGAGGGAGATCGACGACATCAGCCGGTCGAAGAACACGGACTCCCCGCCGACGATGTTGATGTCGGCGCCCTCCAGGCCGGTCGCGAGGACCGTGGCCTGCGCCTCGGCGACCTGCCGCTGCACCTCCAGACCGGCGAGCCGTACGTCCTTCTCCGCCTCCAGCCGCAGCCGGTACTCCTCGTGACCGCGGGACGCCTCGTCCAGTGCGGCCATCGCCGCCGCCTTCTCGGTGAGGCCGGCCGCCTCCGCCCTGAGCTTCCCGCTGATGGCCTCCGCGTCCGCGAGCGCCTTGACCCGCGCGCCCTCGGCCTCGGCACGCATCCGGGCCTCGGCCGCCCCGGCCTCGGCACGGCCGGCCTTCTCGATGACCTCGGCCTCCTTGTCGCGGACCTGCACGGCGGCGAGCCCCTCGGCGGCGGCCTCCGCCTGGACGGCCTCGGCCATCCGCAGCTTCGCCTGCGCGTCCAGGTCGGCGGTCTTCAACCGGGCCTCGGCCAGGGTCAGTTCCTCGGCAGCACGGTGCGTGGCGGACTGCTCGGCGGCCTCGGCGGCCTTGATGTCCTTGACCAGCTTCTCCTGCGCCTCGGCCTCGGCGGCGATGATCACGGCCTGGCGCTGCCGCTCCGCCTCCTCCACGGCCCGCAGCTTCTTGATCGACTCCTCCTGCTCGGCGACCGTACGGTCCACCGCGACCCGCTCCCGGACGACCTCGGCGATCTCCCGCTTCTCCGCCTCGACCTCCTTGTCGGCGGCGATCCGGGTCAGCGAGGTCTCCCGCTCGCGGGCGATGACCTCCAGCATCCGGTCCTTCTCTATGCGCTCGCTCTCCACCGCGATGACCCGCTCGCGGTTCTTGGCGGCGACGGCGACCTCGCGGGCCTGGTTCTCGCGCTGCACGCCGAGCTGCTCCTCGGTGCGCAGGAAGGCGCTCTGCGCGCGCAGCCGCTCCTCCTCCACCACCCGCGCCGTCTCGGCCTCCTCACGGGCCCGTACGGTCTCGATCTCCCGGCGCTGCTTGATCTCCGCGTCGGCCTGGCGGCGCTCCAGCTCCAGGATCGCCTCCCGCGCGTCGACGTTCTGCCGGGTGATCTCCTTCTCCTCGCCGCGCTGGGCCTCATTGGTGCGGACGTGCTCGATGGCCGTCAGCTCGGTGATCTTGCGGATGCCCTGCGCGTCGAGCACGTTGCCCGGGTCCAGCTGGGACAGCGGCGTCTGCTCCAGGAAGTCGATCGCCGCGTCCTCGAGGTGGTAACCGTTGAGGTCGACCCCGATGACCTCGATGATCCGGTACCGCAGTTCCTCGCGCTTGGTGTAGAGGTCGGTGAAGTCCAGCTGCTTGCCGACGGTCTTCAGCGCCTCGGAGAACTTCGCGTGGAACAGTTCCTGCAGGGTGTTGCGGTCGCTGGCCCGCGCGGTGCCGACCGCCTGGGCGACCTTGATGACGTCCTGCACGGTCTTGTTGACCTTGACGAAGAACGTGATGCGGATGTCGGCGCGGATGTTGTCCTGGCAGATCAGGCCTTCCTTGCCGGCCCGGGTGATCTCGATGGTCTTCACCGAGATGTCCATCACCTCGGCCTTGTGCAGCACCGGCAGCACGACCTGCCCGGTGAAGGTCACGTCGACCTTGCGCATCTTGGAGACGATGAGCGCCTTGCCCTGCTCCACCTTGCGGAACAGCTTGGTCATGATCAACAGGGCGGCGAACACGAGGAGCAGGCAGACGCCGACGAGCACGGCGACACCCACGGTGGCAGCATCCATGGGACACGTCCTTCAGGGCTTTGTGGCGGACAGAAGTGACAGGTCGACGCCGGGCGTCGAGAAGTGGAGCGGGCGGAGCCTCCCGGTGCGGCTCGGCTCGGGAAACTCAGAGAGCCCGGAGAGCCCGGAGAGCCCGGACGGCTCGTACGGCGTGGTGGTGCGGCGTGGTCGCGTGGCACGCTCGGCCTGCGCGGGAGCCGTCGACCGGCTCCGTCACGAGACACGTGCGGCGTACCGTCCCGGTTCCCTCCGAGCCCGCGGAACTACCGGGACGGCTCGGGTTCGTCGGGCAGGAGCCGGTGCAACGGGCGCACGAAGAAGCGGGTCAGCCGCCAGGCGGCGAGCAACGCGGCGAACACGACCGGCAGGCGCAGCGACCTCGCGGCGGCCCCGTCGGGGACGTGGACGGCCAGCAGCACGGTCGCGCCGGTGGCCAGCAGCCAGGCGAACAGGGCCAGCAGGGAGAGCGCGAGAGCGACCGGCACCCCGCCCATCCCCCAGGCGTCGAGATCCGCGTCCGAGTCGAAGGCGTGGGGGGTGGTGACACCCACGGCCACCAACAGCCAGAAGCAGGCCGCCACGACGAGAGCCGTGGTGAACAGGAGGGTGGGCAGGCCCGTGGCGGCCTCTGCGATCATGTGCATTTCCGTCCCCCCCTTCCCGTTCGCGGCTCGTACCGGCGGCAGCACCGGTCCCCTCGGGTTCGGTGCCCGACGCCTGCCGGTGCCGGGCACCGGAACCATCCGCGGTGCTCCCCGCGGACCATGTTGCCCACTGCCGGGCCGTCCGCGCATTGCCGGAACCCGGCAATGTTCACTAGGGTCTTCATGCCGGGTAGGGCATCAACGACGCATCAAGACGGCGTCAAGGGCGCGTCAAAATCGAAGGGGCGATGTGGCAGAGCGGGAGATTCCGGAGGAGTATCTCGAAGGTTATGCCCAGATCCTGGAGGAGGTCGCGGCCACCGGCCGGCGCCTCTCCCGGGACGAGTTGGCCTCCCGGAAAGCACTGGGGGAACGCGCCGCGGAGGCGGGCTTCGGACTGCGCGCCCTGGTGCGCACCCATCTGACCGCCGCACGCGACGCCTGGCCGCGCGGCCACACCGACTCGGCCGAGGCGGCGCTCTCCGCCGTCCAGCAGGCCGTGGACGCCTTCGCCGAGGGCTACGAGCGGGCGCAGCGGCTGGCGGTCCGTCGGGAGGAGGCGGCCCGGCGGGAGTTCATCGACGATCTGCTCCACGGGCGCAGCGACCTGGGCCGGCTCTCCGAACGCGCCGACCGCTTCGGACTGCGGTTGTCCCAGGAGCACGCCGTCGCCGTCGCCCGGGGCCCCGTCGCCTACGACGAGGGGGACGCCGTGCCGCGACGGGTGGAACAGGCCCTCCTCGCCCGGTTCGGTGACCGCAGCATCCTGCTCACCACCAAGGACGGGCGGCTGCTGTGCGTCGCGCCGGGTCACCACGGCGAGGTGCTCACCCACTTCGCCAAGCAGGCGCACGCCGCCACCGACGGCGGCCAGATCGCCATCGGCCGCCCGCAGTCCGGGCCCGGCGGTGTCGTCCACTCCTACGAAGAGGCCCTGCGCACCCTGGAGATAGCCGAACGGCTGGGGTTCGACGAGCCGTTGCTGCACGCCGCCGATCTGCTCGTCTACCCCGTCCTGGCCCGCGACCGCCAGGCGATGGCCGATCTGGTCCACAACACCCTCGGTCCGCTCACCACGGCCCGGGGCGGCGCGGAGCCCCTCCTCGACACGCTCACCGCGTACTTCGACTCCGGTTGTGTCGCGGCGGAGGCGGCCCGACGGCTCTCACTGAGCGTGCGGGCGCTGACGTACCGTCTGGAACGCATCCACAAGCTCACCGGCGCCGATCCGTCGGACCCGGCGCACCGTTACATGCTCCAGACCTCGGTCATCGGCGCCCGCCTGCTGGCCTGGCCGGCCAACGAGCTCTGATTTCCGAGGAGTTCACGACTCATCCCGGTTGCCGGGCGTCCGGGCCCGCTCGCCTCAGGCAGGGGGCAGGATCTCCCGGCGGATGGCGTCGCGGTCCATCGCCGTGAGGCGGGGCACCTCGGTGTTCCAGTGCGTGGCCAGGTCCTCCAGGGCGTCGGTCAGGGCCCGTTGCAGTCGTCGCCGGCCCAGACGGAGGGCGAGGGCCGCCACCGGGCGGAACAGGCGGCGGCCCCGTATCCGCACGGCGACCGTCACCTCCCACCCGTCGTCGACGGGGTCCGGCCGCGGTACCGCCCGCAGTTCCACCCGCGCCGCGCCGCACTCCAGCCGGGCCCGAAGCGGCGCGGAGCGCGGGGCCCGCCCGGTGTCCGTGGCGGTCCACCAGTCGTCGAGCCGCAGCCGGGCCCGGCCCGTCGGCCGGGACAGCACGGACCACACGCCGTCGATCCGTGCCCTCCCCTTGATCTCGGCCTCACGCGGCCGGTCCGGGCTGCGCAGGGCCACCTCCCCCACCAGGACGGCGTCCGCCTCGGACGCGGCGATCCCCAGCCGCAGCGCACGGCGCCGGTCCCACTCCCGCACGGTGATCCGAAGCGACTCCCCGGGGTCCCCCGGCGCCCGCTTCTCCTCCGTGTCCCCGGCCGCGGTCCCGGCCCGGTTCTCTTCCCCGTCCTCGCTCTCGCTCTCGCTCTCGTCGAGCACCCCCTCGTACACCGCACCGGGCCGGAGGTGGCGCCCCTCGGTCAGCCGCACGTCCGGCAGCACGCTCCCGTCCGGCAGCAGTACCCGTCCCGCCTCCGCCCGGCTGCTCTCCGCCGACTCCACCACAGCGGCGAGAGCGTCGACGAGCCAGGCGCGCGGAACGGGGGCGAGCACCACCGTGTGGCGGAGAGAGACCATGCGGTCAGCCTGTCGGGCCGACCGCACGCCCGTCCATGCCCGGGGACGGCAGAACCGGCGCCGAGAGGCTTCCGGACCGCGGCAGAACGGCGGGGCGGGCGCCGTCCGTTCAGTCCTGGACCAGCGTGACGTCCTGTCGCCGCACCGCGTGGAAGACGGGCAGCGGGATGCCGCCGAAGGGGCGCAGTTCCAGGAGGGTGGCCTCGACGTCGGCCGCGCCGGCCCTCAGAGCGGCGGAGGGGGCTCTCCCGGTGTTCTCCCACCGGCGCTTCTTACCGTCGCACACGGCACGGGTACCGCCGATGCCGTAGCGGACCGTGGAGAGGCCCTGGTGCACGGAGGAGCCGACGAGGACCGGCCCGGAGCCCTCGAAGCAGCGGTACGTGCCGGAGAGGGTGACGGTGCCGTCGGCGGCGATCCGGCCCTTTGGAGCCACCGTCACGCTCGCGCGGGGGGCGGCGGACGCAGCCGCCGCGGGTGCCGCCACGGCGGACCCGAGCAGCAGCAGCGCCGCGCCGGCTGCCGCGCCGAGGAAGGGACGTACGGACATGGGGAAGCCTCCGGAAAAAGAGGAATGGGGGCCTCCATCAGTACCGGGAGGGCGGGCCGGGAGCGGTGACCCTCACCCCTTCGGTGGCGATTTGGCACCGGCCATCGGGGGGCCGCCCGCCTCACCGTGGGGTCAGGGGTCGCAGGGGGTCAGGGCAGCAGGGCGAAGCCGTCGAGTTCCACCATCGCCTGCTCGTCCCACAGGCGGGCGACCTCGACCACCGCCATCGCGGGGTAGTCGGTGCCGGCCAACCTCCTCCAGACGCGGCCGAGTTCGCGGGCGTGGAGGCGGTACGCGGCGACGTCGGTGGCGTAGACGGTGACGCGGGCCAGGTCGGCCGGGGTGCCGCCGGCGGCGCGCAGGGCGGTGAGGAGGTTGGTGAGGGCCCGGGTGAACTGCTCGGGCAGGGTGTCGCCGACGACCTTCCCGTCGCCGTCGAGGGCGGTCTGGCCGGCCAGGAACACCGTCCTGGAGCCGGTGGCGACGACGGCGTGCGAGAAGCCGGCCGGTGGGGACAGGTCGGGCGGGTTGACGCGCTCGGTGGTCATCGGCTCTCCAGGCTCTTGTACAACTCCTTGGCGATGATGTCCCGTTGCACCTCGCTGGCCCCCTCGTAGACGCGGGGGGCGCGGACCTCGCGGTAGAGGTGTTCGAGCAGGTGCCCGCGTTGCAGCGCCCGCGCGCCGTGCAGCTGGACGGCCCGGTCGACGACGTACTGCGCGGTCTCGGTGGCCAGCAGCTTGGCCATGGCGGCACGGCGCGGGACATCGGGGGCGCCCGCGTCGTACGCCGCGGCGGCCGCGTACACCATCAGGCGGGCCGACTCCGTGCGCAGGGCCATCTCGGCGACCTGGTGGGACACCGCCTGCAGATCGCTCAGCCGGCCGCCGAACGCCTCGCGTCCGGCGGTGTGCTCGAGGGTGGCGTCCAGCGCCGCCCGCGCCATGCCGACCGCGAACGCGCCGACGCTGGGCCGGAACAGGTTGAGGGTGCCCATGGCGACCCGGAAGCCGCGGTCCACCTCGCCGAGCAGGTCGTCGGCTCTCACCGGCACGGCGTCGAGGGAGAGGGCTCCGACGGGGTGCGGGGAGAGCATGTCGAGGGCGGTGCCGGTGAGGCCCGGACGGTCGGCGGGCACCAGGAAGGCGGTCACGCCCCGGGCACCGGCGCCGGCGGTGGTGCGGGCGAAGACGGTGTAGAAGTCGGCCTCGGGTGCGTTGGAGATCCAGCGTTTCTCGCCGGTGAGCCGCCAGCGGCCGGGGCCGTCCGGGTCTGCGGTCAGAGCGAGCGCCGCCGCGTCCGAGCCGGCCCCCGGCTCGCTGAGCGCGAACGCCGCGATCGCCGTGCCGTCCGCCACCCGGGGCAGCCAGCGGGCCCGCAGCTCCTCGGCGCCGTGGGCGTGCACGGGGTGCGCGCCCAGGCCCTGGAGGGCGAGGGCGGTCTCCGCCTCGGTGCAGCCGTGGGCCAGGGACTCGCGCATCAGGCACAGGTCGAGCGCGCCGGAGGTGAACAGGCGGGGCAACAGGCCGAGGGTGCCGAGTTCAGCGACGAGGGGCCGGTTGACCCGGCCCGGTGCGCCCTCCTCGGCGAGCGGGCGCAGGCGCTCGGCGGCCAGCGCACGCAACCGGGCGCACCAGGCGAGTCGTTCCGGTTCGAGCGAGAATGCGGTCATCGCCGGTTCCTTCCCTCCCCGCGCCCGATGAGGCCCGTCATGAGGCTCGTCCGAGTGAACCCCGTCAGGCTATCGCGAACCGTTGACTGCCGTCATCAACGCGATACGCTCCTGAGGCGAGCCCACCACGCCGAGGGGGCGAACCGTCATGAATCCACGGGCCACCGGGCACCCGCACCCCACCGGGCACCTCGACACCTTCGCCCGCGACCACCTCCCGCCACCCGGTCAGTGGCCCGAACTCCGCTTCGACCTGCCGGAGCTGGACTACCCCGAACGGCTGAACTGCGCCGCCGAGCTGCTGCACGGCCCGCCGGGCGACCGCCCGGCGTTCCGCACCCCCGACGGCGGCACCTGGACCTACGGCGAGCTGCGCGCCCGCGTGGACCGGCTCGCCCACGTCCTCACCGGCGACCTCGGCGTCGTCCCCGGCAACCGGGTGCTGCTGCGCGGCCCCACCACGCCCTGGCTCGCCGCCTGCTGGCTGGCGGTGCTCAAGGCGGGCGCGATCGCCGTCACCGTGCTGGCCCAGCAGCGTCCGCACGAGCTGAGCACCATCTGCGGGATCGCCGACGTACGGCACGCGCTGTGCGACGTCCGGGCCGTCGACGACCTCGCCAAGGCGGAGATCCCGGGCCTGCGGATCACCCCGTACGGCGGTGACGCGCCGGACGACCTGCTGAACCGTCCGGCGCCCGGCACGCCGTACGAGGCCGTGGACACCGCGGCGGACGACGTGGCGCTGATCGCCTTCACCTCGGGCACCACCGGCCGCCCCAAGGGCTGCATGCACTTCCACCGGGACGTGCTCGCGGTCGCGGACACCTTCTCCCGGCACGTCCTGCGGCCGGAGGCGGACGACGTGTTCGCCGGCAGTCCGCCGCTCGGCTTCACCTTCGGCCTGGGCGGTCTCGTGGTCTTCCCGCTGCGGGCGGGCGCCAGCGCGCTGCTACTCGAACAGGCGCATCCCGCACAGTTGTTGACCGCGATCGCCGAGCACCGGGTGTCGGTGCTGTTCACCGCGCCCACGGCCTACCGGGCGATGCTCGAGACCCTCAACGGGCACAGTGCACCCGGTGGACCCGGTGGACCCGACATCTCGTCGCTGCGGCGCTGCGTCTCGGCGGGCGAGAACCTGCCGGCCGCGACCTGGCGGGCCTGGCACGAGCGCACCGGGCTGCGGGTCATCAACGGCATCGGCGCCACCGAACTGCTGCACATCTTCATCTCCGCCGCCGACGAGGACATCAGACCCGGGACCACGGGGGTCCCGGTCCCCGGGTGGCGGGCGCGCGTGCAGGACGCCCACGGCACTCCCGTGCCCGACGGCGAGCCGGGGCTGCTCGCGGTGTGCGGGCCCGTCGGCTGCCGCTATCTCGCCGATCCGCGCCAGCGGGAGTACGTGCGCGGCGGCTGGAACGTCACGGGCGACACCTATGTCCGCGAGCCCGACGGCTACTTCCGCTATGTCGCCCGCGCCGACGACATGATCGTCTCGGCCGGGTACAACATCGCGGGCCCCGAGGTCGAGGACGCCCTGCTGCGCCATGCGGACGTCCTGGAGGCGGCGGTGGTCGGGCGGTCCGACGAGAGGCGCGGCCAGGTCGTGGTGGCGTACACGGTCCTCAAGGAGGGCGCCGAGCGGGACGCCGAGGCCCTGCGCGCCTTCGTGAAGTCGGAACTCGCCCCGTACAAGTGCCCGCGCGAGATCGTCTTCCTGGACGCGCTGCCGCGCACCGCGACCGGCAAACTCCAGCGGTTCCGCCTGCGCACCGTCGTCGGCACGGGAGCCGACCAGGGGTGACACCGGTGCCGGGGACCGGAGTGGATCAAGACGACAACACCGTCGCTCCGAGGCACGGAAGTCCTCAGCGCCGCGCCCACTGGATCCGGCGAGGCCGGCGGTGACGCCCGCGGGCAGGCGAGGGGGTGTCGGCTCGTCAGGTCCGGGCGGACGCGGTCACGGCCTGCCGGGCCGTCCGCTCCACCAGGGAGATGCCCTCGCTCATCGACGCGCTGCCGTCCGACAGCACGGCGACGAGGTAGCGGTGTCCGTCCACCGTGACCTGGCCGACGCTGTTGACGTCCCAGAGCCCGGAGGCGGTGCGCTGCAGCCAGCCGTTCTTCAACGCGTACTCGGCGCCGGAGGCCGCCGAGACACCCCACGCCTGGTCGCTCGCGATGCGACTCATCAGGGTTTGGACGTAGGCCCGGGACTCCTTGTTCAGCGGGGAGCCGGTTTTCGACGTCGCAGCGCTGTCGAACACGGAGAGCAGGAGCCTGATCTGGTCACTCGCGGTCGTCTGCGTCAGCCCCCACTTCGTGTCGGGACCTCCCTTGGTCGAGGTCAGTCCCAGGCGCTTGTTGGCCGCCTCCAGGCCCGGTGCCCGGCCGATCTCGCGCCACAGGGTGCTCGTCGCCGCGTTGTCGCTGTTCCGGATCATCGGTTCGGCCAGCGCGCGTTCACGGGCGGTGAGATGCCGGCCCTCGTCCTGGGCCTGCAGCAGCAGCGCCGCGAGAATGTCGACCTTGATGATGCTGGCGGTGTCGTACAGGGCGTCCTCGCCGTACAGCAACGGCCTCCGGCTCCCGCCGTCGAGGCTGAGCACCGCCGCCGACACCCGCGCCTTGCTCTGGGGCTGCACCGCGGCATGGACGCCGACCGTGGCATGGGTCTGCTCCGACGGCGTGGGCGCGGGTGCCGCGTGCAGCGCACCGAGGGAGAAGAGGGTCGCCGCCGAGGCCAGGAGCACACCGGCGCAGATGCCACGGCGCCTGACTGAGGTCTTCGAACGCGGTACAGAACACGGGTAGGGCATGGTCAGGCAGGCCTCGGCAATGGACGGACAAAGGGGAACTGCACGGCAAAGATAGGCAAACCACGCATCAGGCGAAGTGACCCACGTCACCGCGAACCCGTTTCGACCCGAATTGTGAGAAGTCTCATAGGGCTGGCGGCCGACGAAAGCGCGGACCTGGTCAGGAGCCGCACGACAGCCGCCGTGCCCGGCTGTCCTTTGATCAAGTGGCACACCAGGCACCCTCGATGACGCCGGTGGCGATCGGCCGGCCGCGTTCCAGGGCGGCGTCGTGGCGCGGGTGCTCGACCTTGCCGGTCAGGTGGTTCACGGCCCCGTCGATGCCCTCGCGCTCGGGGCCGCGCAGGCCGGCGGCGCGGGCGGTCGGCCTCGCACGCATGGTCGGCGTGGGCGCAGGGGGTCCCGGTCGGCCGACGTGTTTTCGCCCAACAAGCCGACGCCCCGGCCGCCGCCCCGGACTGACGCCGCGGCAATTGTGACGACCTGTTCCAAGCCCCCGTCGAGGCCGCGCCGCACAGCTACCCGGCCGCCTTCGGCCCGGCCTTCGGCTGCTTCGACTGCGCGCTGACCGGCGACGGGGACACCTCCCGGAGCACTGGACGGCGATCGAGTGCAATCCGAACGGACGGCGCCATACGTTCGGCAGGGGGAGAAAGTCATGCCGATTCCGGAGGTCAGGTGCCCTTTGCGGGGCCACCGAGAAGGCGACGAGGGGACGAGGCATCCGGAGTTCCGGCGCAAGTCTCCGGGCTGCTCGTCGGTGTGTCGGTCGCTTCCGCTCCGCCCGTTGGAAGATCCTCCGTCAGGAGATCCGCTGCCGTGAAAGGAGCCCTCGGTGGGCTGGAGAAAGCGTCACCCGGGCTGTTCCTCCCGTACGCCGGCGACCGCGGCGGCACTGGTCGTCTGCGCCCTGCTGGGCCCTGCCTGCTCGGCTATGCCGGATTCTGCTCCCGGGGCGGGCACGACGACCGGGGCGTCCCGTCCGGCCGCGCACGCGGAGGACCCGGGGCAGTGCCGGCGCACCCTGGTCGGCGTGGCACATCCTGATGACGACCTGTTCTTCCTGAACCCGGAGATCGGACAGACCATCCGCTCCGGATGCCCGGTCGACACGGTGTACCTGACCGCCGGCGACGACGGCAAGAAGAACCGGGTCGAGGCGCTGGAGTACGTGGACCGCAGGGAGTACGGGGTACGGGCGGCCTACGCGGAGATGGCGGGGGCGGCCAACCGCTGGGAACGGGCGGATGTGCGGGCGGACGGCCTCCGGGTCAAGTCCTACCGGCTCACGGACAAGGCCCGGCACACCGATGTGCGGCTGACCTTCCTGGACCTCCACGACGGCCTCCCGCACGGCCAGGAGCCGAACAGTCTGCTCAGGCTGTTCGACGGGAGCAAAAAGAGCATCGAGCCGTTCCAGGGTGCCGAGAGCTACACGGAGGACCGGCTGCTCGCGGTGCTGACCGAACTGGTCCGCCTCAGCGGGGCGGCGCGCATCCTGACGATGGATCACGACAACGCGTCGTTCGCCTTCGGCCTCGGCGGCGGCGTCGATCACAGCGACCACGGCGTCGGCGCCCGGTACTTCCGCAGGGTGGGCTACGCGCTCGAGATTCCCGTGTCCTCCTACCTCGGCTACACCATGTCTCCGCTCAAGGCGAATCTCACCCCCGGGGAGTCGGCTCAGAAGGACGAGGCGGCGCGTTGGTACCTTGCCCACTGGAAGTGCCGCGCCACCGGAACGTGTGCGAACGTCGCCCCCTTCAAGGGCCCGCTCCGGAAGGACTGGAGCCTGTGGATCCACCGCCAGTACGAGCAGATCCACCGGGCTCCACGCGCGGGGGAGATCCTCGGGGACATCGGGCGGACCACGTACTTCGCCGGAAGGAATCCGGCACAGTGCCTCCACGCCGGCATGCCGAACGCCGGCGCGGTCGGCATCCGCGGCTGCGACGGATCAGCCGCGCAGAAGTGGGACATGGGGCACGACGGCACGATCAGGCCCCGCGACGACCGCGGCTCCTGCCTGACCGCGCTCGCACCGGCGGTCGGGCTCACGCGGTGCGAGCCCGGTCGCCGGAGCCAGCAGTGGAACCGTGAGCCGTGGCGGAGCGCGACCTGGAAGCGCACGGCCTGGCGGATCTCCGGGAGTGCGGACCGCTGTCTGTACCAGGACGACCGCGAACTCCCCGCCCGCTGGGACGACCGCGACCGGCAGAGCCCCGAGCTGAAGCTCTCCGGCTGCGGCGCCCGGCCCCGGCCCGAAATCTACTGGCGCTGGGGCGGCTGACGACCCGGCCACCTCCCCGCCCCGCGGCTTCACGACGGCGGCTCAGGGCCGGCTCGAACCCTCGGCCGCCGCGCCGCCGAATGGCGTCAGGGCCAGTGCTCCCGCCACCGCCGCCACGGATCCCGCGACCGCCGGCCACTGGAGACCGTCGCGGGGCCGGTCGCCCAGCCAGACGACGCCCACCACGGCGGGCCCGGCCGTTTCCGCCAGGACCATGCCCGCTGTCGCCGTTCTGGTCGAACCGCTCGGATGCCTTGCGTGCCGACTCCAGGTCCGCCGCTGTTCCGCCCCTCGTCAAGCGTTGCCGATGTGGTCGGATTTTCCGGAGCGAGCGGTGACCGCGCGGCGGCCGGTCATCGGTCATGGAGGCATGGCCGAGTCACGTGCACGAGTCCTGGCAACCGCGGCGCGCGGGACGTCCCGGGTGCCGACGGCGGCACCGTCCTCGTGGAACAGCCCGGTGGGGGCACTGCTGTTTCCCGGTGGACCGGGACGGTCGCTGCCGACGGTGCGGTGGGGTGCGGTCAGCGGAAGACACCGGTGTGGCCGAGCGAGTAGCGGCCGGGCTGCGGGTAGACGGCCAGCCCGTGCGGTCCGTCGCCGACCGGGATCCTGGCCAGCTGCTTGCCGCTGGTGGTGTCGATCGCGTACACCTCGGCGTCGTAACGCCCGGACAGCCACAGCACCTTGCCGTCCGCGGACACTCCGCCCATGTCGGGGCTGCCGCCGTCGGGCAGGTGCCACTTCTCGGTCAGCTTGTCGGCTGCGAAGTCGAAGACGGAGATCGATCCCTCGTTCCGGTTGGTGACGTACATCCGTCTGGAGTCACGACTGATGTAGAGCCCGTGGCAGCCCTTGCCGGTGGGCAGCAGTTTCGGGGTGGTGAACTTCTCGGCGTCGAGCACCCATACGCCGTGCGCCATCATGTCGGCGATGTAGAAGGTCTTGCCGTCCGGCGAGAGTTTGACGTCCTGTGGCATCGCGCCCTTCATCGGCAGCTTCTGCTGCCCTACGACCTTCATCTTCTCCGTGTCGACCTTGAGGAGTTCGCCGGAGAACTCGCAGGAGACGATGAAGTACCGTCCGTCCGCCGTGAAGTCGGCATGGTTGACGCCCGCGCAGCTCACCGGGACGGTCTTGGCCCGTTCCATGGTCTTCGGGTCACGGAAGACCAGTTCACGGTCCATCGAGGCCATGACGACGGCGTACTTGCCGTTCGGGGTGAAGTAGAGGTTGTACGGGTCGGAGACCTTTACGGTGCGGCCGATCTTCCCGGTGGCCGGGTCGATGGCCGTGAGGCTGTCTCCGAGGTTGTTGTTGACCCAAAGGGTCTTCATGTCCCAGGACGGGACGACATGCTGCGGCTGGTTGCCGACGGGGAGGGTCTCGATGACCTTGTACGTCGACGGGTCGATCACCGACACCGTGTGGGAGCCGTTGTTGGGGACGTACACCCGGGACGGGAAGTCTTTGACCGCCGGTGCGAGCTTTCCCGCCCGGTCGGCCGCGTAGATGTCCTTCGGGTCGAGCACGGGCGGCATCCCGGGCAGTCCCGGCGAGGGGTCGGCCCGCCCGGGCTCGGTCGGCGCCGCGGCCTCGGTGCGGGACTGAGCGGGCCGGCCTTCGTCGCCGGCGCAGGCGGTCAGTGCGGCGACGAGCACGCCCGCGAGCAGGGCGGCAGCGGTAGTGCGCGGGGAGGGAAGCATCAGGTCAGCAACTCCGTGGTCGTCACCGCGCGCAGTCGGCGCCGGCTGATTTCGGTGAGCAGGAGGGGCAGTGCGGCAACCGTGTCCGGGTAGCCGAAATGCAGGCTGACCACGGACCCGTTACGCAGTTCGCCGGCGACCTTGTGGGTGACGGCGGCGACGCCCGGAGAGGTGAAGTCGAGGGAGTCCACGTCGTAGGAGAGGACGTGCGGGTAGCCGGCCCGGCCGGCGAGGCGCTGGACGAGCGGGGTGGCGTACCGGGTGCGCGACGGGCGGAACCAGGTGCCGATGGAGCCGGTGAGGCGGCGCAGGCGTTCGGCACAGCCGGTGATCTCGGCGTACGCCTGCGCCTCGTCCATCGTGGAGATGTCGAGGTGGCTCTGGGTGTGGTTGCCGAGGTCGTGGCCGCCGTCGAGGATCCGGCGGGCCATGGCGGGGTGGTCGTCGAGCCAGCTGCCGACGGCCAGGACGGTGAGCCGGGCTCCGGTCCGTTCGGCTTCGGCGAGGACGGTACGGGCCAGGGCGGGGTCGCCCTGGCCGTGGAAGGTGAGGGCGACGCGGGCGCGGTTGCGGGGGCCGTACTCGATCTGGACCGGGCGGCCGGGGAAGCGGCGGGGACCCGGTGCGGGGCGTACGGCGCCCGGGACCTTCCGCACACGGGGAGGCGGGTCGGCGCGGGCAGGGAAAGCATGAGCGGTGCCACGGTTGTCCGTACAGCCTGCGGTGAGTACGCCTGCCAGGAGCGCTCCGGCGCCCGAGCGCAGGGCGCTGCGGCGGTGCACCGGCGTCTCGCGACCGTTCATGTGCACACCGTAAGGTGAAATGATCGAAATGTACGTGTCGAAGCTTTCCCCGCAAGATCGATGAAACATCCGATGATCCTCATGATTACGCACCGAGAACCAGGTGGGTGGCACGCCGTACCTAAGATTCATTCCTCATGCGGAGATGAATGGAACCAATTGCCAACCTTGCGGCTTTGGCGTCGGGATCCCCCATTTGCCATGGTCGGTGGCACGACCCCCACCGACCCGGGCCAGGTCTCCCCACACGGCCGTGCACACACCCCGTATTTCCGCTGTGCTGCCAGGCCGACCTGGTGATCAGCGAACGTGCCCCCGGCGGGCGAGGAAGACATCCGCCAGGCCCCGCCGGTAATCGGCCCGGCCCGGCCGGATACCGGGCCCGGGCTGTTTCGATCATGGACGTGATGACAGACTTCTCCTGCAACGGAACCCCTGATCTTGATCAAGTTTCTTCGCCGATCACTGATCTGTCAGGTGGTCTCGTCGCACTGTTCAGCAGGGTTCGACGTACAGCTCAGAAGCCGAACGCAACGGTGTTGATCAAGACGACCTAAGATGATCAACGTGTCCGACCAGTCCGCGCAGCACGCTCCGAGGTCTCTCATCGTCACGCTCTACGGCGCCTACGGCCGTTTCGTGCCGGGCCCCGTACCCGTCGCCGAGCTGATCCGGCTGCTGGCCGCGGTCGGCGTCGACGCCCCCTCCGTGCGTTCCTCGGTGTCCCGGCTCAAGCGGCGCGGGCTGCTCCTCCCGGCCCGTACCGCGCAGGGCGCGGCCGGCTACGAACTGTCGCCGGACGCCCGCCAGTTGCTGGAGGACGGTGACCGCCGCATCTACGCGACCGCCGCACCCGGTGACGAGGGCTGGGTGCTCGCGGTGTTCTCCGTACCGGAGTCCGAGCGCCAGAAGCGGCACCTCCTGCGCTCCCGCCTGTCCGGCCTCGGTTTCGGCACCGCCGCGCCCGGTGTGTGGATCGCGCCCGCCCGGCTCTACGAGGAGACCCGGCACACCCTGCAGCGGCTGCGGCTGGACGGTTACGTCGACTTCTTCCGCGGTGAGCACCTCGGTTACGCGCCCACCGCCGAGGCGGTCGCCCGCTGGTGGGACCTCGAGGGGATCGCGAAGGAGCACGAGGCGTTCCTGGAGCGCCACGCGCGGGTGCTGGACGCCTGGCGGGAGCGTGCGGACACCCCGCCCGAGGAGGCCTACCGCGACTATCTCCTCGCCCTCGACTCCTGGCGCCACCTCCCCTACACCGACCCGGGTCTGCCCGCCGGCCTGCTGCCCGCCGACTGGCCGGGGACGCGGTCGGCGAGCGTCTTCCACGGCCTGCACGAACGCCTGCGGGACGCGGGGGCCGACTTCGCCGGACTGTGACTCCACGGGCCGGTCGTCTCGTCAGTTCCCCAGGGTCAGCCGGGGTCTGGGGGCGTCCGTGCGACCGGTCCGCGGGGGTCTGCGGCCGGCCAGGTAGGGCGCGGGCCAGACGACGCCCTCCCCCTCGTAGCCCTGCTCGGCCGCCGCGTGCAGGGTCCAGTGCGGGTCGTAGAGGTGGGGGCGGGCCAGCGCGCACAGGTCCGCGCGTCCGGCCAGGATCAGCGAGTTGACGTCGTCCCAGGAGGAGATCGCGCCGACGGCGATCACGGGGACACCGGCGCGGTGGCGGATGCGGTCGGCGAACGGCGTCTGGTAGGAACGGCCGAACTCCGGCTTCTCGTCGGACACGACCTGCCCGGTGGACACGTCGATCGCGTCGGCGCCGTGCGCGGCGAAGGCGCGGGCGATCGCGGCGGCGTCCTCGGCCGTGGTGCCGCCGTCGGCCCAGTCGGTGGCGGAGAGGCGGACGGTCATGGGCCGTTGCTCCGGCCACACCGCACGGACGGCGTCGAAGACCTCCAGCGGGAAGCGGAGCCGGTGCTCGAGCGGGCCGCCGTAGGCGTCGGTGCGGCGGTTGGTCAGCGGGGAGAGGAAGCCGGAGAGCAGATAGCCGTGGGCGCAGTGCAGTTCGAGCAGGTCGAACCCGGCGTGCGCGGCCCGCTCGGCCGCCGAGGCGAACTGATCACGGATGTCGTCGAGTTGGGTGCCGGTCAGCTCGTGCGGGGTCTGGCTGTCCGGCCGGTAGGGCAGGGGGGAGGCGGCGACGAGGGGCCAGTTGCCGGTGTCCAGCGGTTCGTCCATGCCCTCCCACATCAGCTTGGTCGAGCCCTTGCGGCCGCTGTGGCCGAGCTGTACGCCGATCGCGGTGCCGGGTGCCGCCGCGTGCGCGAAGTCGGTGATCCGCCGCCATGCCGCGGCCTGACCGTCGGTGTAGAGACCGGCGCAGCCGGGCGTGATGCGTCCCTCGGCGCTCACGCACACCATCTCCGTCATGACCAGCCCGGCTCCGCCCAGCGCACGGGCGCCCAGGTGGACGAGGTGGAAGTCGCCGGGGACGCCGTCGGTGGCCGAGTACATGTCCATGGGTGAGACGACGACCCGGTTGCGCAGGGTCAGTTCGCGCAGCCGCAGCGGGGTGAACATCGGGGGCGTGCCGGGCGGGCAGCCGAACTCGCGCTCCACGGCCCCGGTGAAGCGGGCGTCGCGCAGGCGCAGGTTGTCGTGGGTGACGCGGCGGCTGCGGGTGAGCAGGTTGAAGGCGAACTGCCGGGGCGGCTCCGCGAGATACAGCTCCAGGTCCTCGAACCACTCCAGGCTGGCCCGTGCCGCCCGCTGGGTGGAGGTGACCACGGGCCGCCGTTCCGTCTCGTACGCATTCAACGCGGCGTGCAGCGTGGGGTGTTCCCGCAGGCAGGCGGCCAGGGCCAGGGCGTCCTCGACGGCGAGCTTGGTGCCGGAGCCGATGGAGAAGTGGGCGGTGTGGGCGGCGTCGCCGAGGAGCACGACGTTGCCGTGTGACCAGCGGTCGTTGACGACCGTGCGGAAGGCCGTCCACGTCGACTTGTTGGACCGCAGCGGGCGGCCGCGGAGGGCGTCGGCGAAGATCTTGGCGCAGCGCTCGATCGACTGTTCCTCGTCGAGTTCACCGAACCCGGCGGCCCGCCACACCTCCTCGCGCATCTCGACGATCACCGTGGAGGCGTCGGTGGAGAAGGGGTAGCCGTGCAGTTGCATCACGCCGTGCGGGGTCTCGGCGATCTCGAAGCGGAAGGCGTCGAAGGCGAAGTCCGCGGCCAGCCAGATGTAGCGGCAGCGGTGCTCGGTGATCCGGGGCCGGAAGGCGTCCGCGAAGGCGGCGCGGGTGCCGCTGTGCACCCCGTCGGCGGCCATCACCAGGTCGTACGCCCCAGCCAGGTGTGCGGGGTCCGGCGCCTCGGCGCGAAAGCGCAGGTCGACGCCGAGGGAGCGGCAACGGTCGTGCAGGATCTCCAGCAGCCGGCGCCGGCCGAGGGCGGCGAAGCCGTGGCCGCCGGAGGTGTGGCGTACCCCGCGGTGGACGATGTCGATGTCGTCCCAGCGGACGAAGTCCGCCCGGAGCGCCGCGTGGACCACCGGGTCGGCGTGCTCGATGCCGCCGAGGGTCTCGTCGGACAGGACGACGCCGAAGCCGAAGGTGTCGTCGGGGGCGTTGCGCTCCCAGACGGTGACCTCGCGCGCGGGATCGAGACGTTTGAGCAGCGCCGCCGCGTACAGACCGCCGGGCCCGCCCCCGATCACCGCGACCCTCCGGACGCCGGCGCCCGTCCCGGCTCCGGTGTCCGGCACGGCTACCGCCCCCGCCATTTCGGGGGGCGCTTCTCGGTGAAGGCCGCGTGGAACTCGGCGTAGTCCTCACCGTTCATGAGCAGGGCCTGGGTGGCGGCGTCCAGCTCGACGGCGGCGGCCAGGGGCATGTCCAGTTCGGCCGTGAGCAGTGCCTTGGTCTGGGCGTACGCCAGCGCCGGGCCGTCGGCCAGGCGGCGGGCGAGTGCCTGGGCGGCCTCGTCGGCACCGCCGTCGTCGGCGAGGACGCTGATCAGGCCGATCCGCTCGGCCTCGGGCGCCCGGACCGGTTCGCCGAGCATCAGCAGCCGGGTCGCGTGGCCGAGGCCGACCACCCGGGGCAGCAGATAGGCGGCGCCCATGTCGCCGCCGGACAGGCCGACCCGGGTGAAGAGGAAGGCGAAGCGGGCGGTGGGATCGGCGACCCGGAAGTCCGCGGCCAGGGCGAGGACGGCACCGGCGCCCGCCGCGACCCCGTGCACCGCGGCGATCACCGGGAACGGGCACTCCCGGATCGCCCGTACGGTCTGCCCGGTCATCCGGTTGAAGTCGAGGAGCTGGGCGGTGTCCATGCCGAGGGTCGCGCCGATGATCTCGTCGACGTCACCGCCGGAGCAGAAGCCGCGCCCCTCCCCGGCCAGCACCAGGGCCCGCACCGCCCGCTCCCGGGACAGCTCGGCGAGCAGGTCGCGCAGGTCGGCGTAGGCGCCGAAGGTGAGCGCGTTGAGCTTGTCGGGGCGGGCGAGGGTGATGGTGGCGACGCCGTCGGCGAGGTCGACGCGCAGATGCTCCCAGCGGGGGGTGCGGGCGGCGGAGCCGGTGAAGGGACTCATGAGGGCGGCCTCCTCGGGCGGGCGCGCCGCGCGGTCTCGCACTGCGGCTGCTGCCCTGCTCACTGAGCTCTACCCCGCGAAGCTATCATTCATCTATGACTGTCGTCAGGAGTGCGCGACAGATGGATCCGGGTACCCCTGAGAGGACTCGTACGGGGCCCCGTACGATTGAGTGATTGAAAGCAGGACCGCCTGCCTGCTCTCCCCGATCGGATCCCTGTGCACGAATCCCTGACCTCCCCTTCCTGGCGCGTCGCACTGCCGCACACCACCGCGGCCGTGCCCGTCGCCCGTGCACTGGTCCGTACGGCACTGGCCGAACGGCAGCACGCCGCGGACAGCGACACGGCGGAACTGCTCACCGCCGAGCTGGTGGCCAACGCGGTGGAGCACACCTCGGGGAACACACCGATCGAACTGGTGGTGGAGCTGCTGCCGACCGGCTGCCGGGTCGAGGTGCACGACGGCGACCCGGCTCCGCCCGGCGACCTGACCCGCCCCACCCCCGGCGCGCCGGACCCCTGGCAGGAGCACGGGCGGGGGCTGCTGCTGATCCGCGCCCTGAGCGCCTCGTGCGGTCACCGCCTCACCGAGTCCGGCAAGGCGGTGTGGTTCCGGCTGCCGGTGATACCGCACCAGCGCCGACCCTCCTGAGAACGCCGGCGCCGCCCCGCCCGGACCGCAGGGCCTGTGTGCAAACCCGCGCCCGGGCCCGAGGGGCCTGGCACCTCCGCCTCCCGCGTTGTCGTCAGTCGCGATGGCTCCGCCATCACTCCCTCCTCCGCCTTGGATTCGAAGGCACCAGGCCCCTCGGGCTGATCCGACCGGGGGTTTGCACACAGGCCCTCAGGCCAGGGTCGCCACCAGGACCGCCTTGATCGTGTGCATCCGGTTCTCCGCCTCGTCGAAGACGATCGAGTGGTCCGACTCGAACACCTCGTCGGTCACCTCCAGCGACTCCAGACCGTGCTTCTCGTACACCTCGCGCCCGACCAGGGTGCCCAGGTCGTGGAAGGCCGGCAGGCAGTGCAGGAAGCGGACGTCGGGATTGCCGGTGGCGCGCAGGACGTCCATGGTCACCGCGTACGGCGCGAGGGCGGAGATCCGCTCGTCCCAGACCTCCTGGGGCTCCCCCATGGAGACCCAGACGTCGGTGGCGACGAAGTCGGCGCCCGCGACCCCCTCGGTGATCTCCTCGGTGAGCGTGATGCGGGCCCCGCTGGACTCCGCGAGCACCTGCGCCCGGTCGACGACCTCCTGGGCGGGCCAGTACGTCTTCGGGGCGACGATCCGCACGTCCATGCCCAGCAGGGCCGCGGTGACGAGGTAGGAGTTGCCCATGTTGAAGCGGGCGTCGCCGAGGTAGGCGAAGGCGATCTCCGTGACCGGCTTGCCGCTGTGCTCGGTCATGGTGAGCACGTCGGCGAGCATCTGGGTGGGGTGCCACTCGTCGGTCAGGCCGTTGTAGACGGGCACGCCCGCGTGCTCGGCGAGGGTCTCCACGGTGGACTGGGAGTCACCCCGGAACTCGATGGCGTCGAACATCCGGCCGAGCACCCGCGCGGTGTCCTTCGCGGACTCCTTCTTCCCGATGTGCGAGCCGCTCGGGTCGATGTACGTCGTGAAGGCGCCCTGGTCGGCGGCGGCCACCTCGAAGGCGCAGCGGGTGCGCGTCGAGGGCTTCTCGAAGATCAGCGCGATGTTCCTGCCCTGGAGGTGCCGGATCTCGGCCCCGGCCTTCTTGGCGGCCTTCAGCTCTGCGGCCAGGTCGAGCAGGCCGAGGAACTCCTGCGCGGTGAAGTCCACCTCCTTGAGGAAGTGGCGGCCGGCGAGGGCGGTCGGGACTGTCGCCATGGGGGCGCTCCAGAGGTGCAGGTACAGGTTGACACGTGGAACTCTATACGAATCCCAGAATTTATATGCAAACGTCTGTCGGCGCCCCTACACCGCGTCCCGCTCGACCGGGCAGCTCATGCAGCGCGGTCCGCCCCTCCCCCGGCCGAGTTCGCTGCCGGGGATCTCGATCACCTCGATGCCCTGCTTGCGCAGATGCGTGTTGGTGGTGGCGTTGCGTTCGTAGGCGACGACGACGCCCGGTTCCACGGCCAGGACGTTGCAGCCGTCGTCCCACTGCTCGCGCTCGGCGGCGTGGACGTCCTGGGTCGCGGTCAGCACCCGGATCTCGCTGAGCCCGAGCGCGGCGGCGATGGCCCGGTGCATGTGCTCCGGCGGATGGTCGGTGACCTTGAGCTCCTTGTCCCCGGCACCGGGTTCGATGGTGTACGAACGGAGCATGCCGAGACCGGCGTACTGGGTGAAGGTGTCGCCGTCGATCATCGTCATCACCGTGTCCAGGTGCATGACGGCGCGCCTCTTCGGCATGTCGAGGGCGACGATGGTGTCGGCGGAGCCGGCGGCGAACAGCTTGTGCGCGAGCATCTCCACGGCCTGCGGGGTGGTCCGCTCGCTCATGCCGATCAGCACCGCGCCGTTGCCGATGACCAGGACGTCCCCTCCCTCGATGGTGGACGGGTAGTCCGCCTGCCCCTCGGACCAGACGTGGAAGTCCTCCCCGCGGAACAGCGGGTGGTGCCGGTAGATCGCCTCGAAGTGCACGGTCTCGTGCTGCCGGGCGGGCCAGCGCATGGCGTTGATGGAGACACCGTCGTAGATCCAGGCGGAGGTGTCCCGGGTGAAGAGGTGGTTGGGCAGCGGGCGGAGCAGGAAGTCGTCGAGCTCCATGGCGTGGAAGCGCACGGACGTCGGTTCGGGGTGGACGTCCAGGAACTCCCGCTTGGTCATCCCGCCGACCAGCGCCTCGGTGAGCTCGGCCGCGGGCAGCGGCTCGAACGCCGCACGGAGGTGGTCGGTGGCCAGCGGGCCGTACTCCTTCTCGTCGAAGACACGGTCCAGGACGAGCTCGCGGGCCGCCGGGATGTCCAGCGTCGAGGCGAGCAGATCACCGAAGAGGTGGACGGTGACCCCCCGGTCGCGCAGGACGTCGGCGAACCCGTCGTGCTCGGCGCGCGCCCGGCGCACCCAGAGCACGTCGTCGAAGAGCAGGGCGTCCTTGTTGCTGGGGGTGAGCCTTTTGAGCTCGAGATCGGGCCGGTGCAGGATGACGCGGCGCAGCCGTCCGGCCTCGGAGTCGACGTGGTAGGTCATGTATCCATCCTGACCACCCACGCGGAGATTCACCCCTCCGCGGACGGGACGGAAATCGACTTTCCCCGGCCGGTGCGCGACGGCCCGAACGGACCGGGGCGGACCTGGGCAGGCCGGGGTGAACCGGGGGCTGCCGGGGCGGACCGGGGGGCCGCCGGGTGGCGGGCCCCCGGTCGAGGGCGGCAGTCGGACGGCCGACGGCGAGGAGTGCGCCGGGGCCGCTACAGTCGCGGGTCCACCGGCTCCGACTCCAGTGCCAGGACACCGAAGACCGCCTCGTGCACCCGCCACAGCGGCTCGCCCTCGGCGAGCCGGTCCAGGGCCTCCAGGCCGAGCGCGTACTCGCGGACGGCCAGGGACCGCTTGTGGCCCAGGAACCGGCCGCGCAGCCGGGCCAGGTTCTCGGGTCGCGTGTACTCGGGACCGTAGATGATCCGCAGGTACTCGCGGCCCCGGCACTTGATGCCGGGCTGCACCAGGCGGCCCCGCGGATCGCGGGCCAGGGCGCCGACCGGCTTGACGACCATGCCCTCGCCGCCGCGTCCGGTCATCTCCAGCCACCAGTCGACGCCGGACCGCACCGACTCCGGGTCGGCGGGGTCGACGTACAGGCGGCGGGTGGTCCGCAGCAGGCCGGTGGCGTCGTGTTCGACCATGCGGTCGAGCAGGGCGAGCTGCTCGTCGTGCGGCAGGGCGGCGAGGCTGCGGCCCTGGACGGCGAGGATCTGGAACGGGGCGAGGCGTACGCCGTCCAGTCCGTCGGTGGGCCAGCAGTAGCGGCGGTAGGCGTCGGTGAACGCGGCGGCGTCGTCGGCGCGTTCACGCTGGCGGTCCAGGAGCTCCTTCACCTCCACGCCCCGGGCGGCGGCCTTCTCCAGGGCCGCCAGCGCGCCCGGGAACACCGCGCCGGAGGCGGCGCCCACGGCGGCGTACTGCGAGCGCAGCAGCCCGGACGCCTTCAGCGACCACGGCATCAACTCGGCGTCCAGCAGCAGCCATTCCGTCTCGAGCGTGTTCCAGAGCCCGGCCTCGGTGATCGCCGTGCGCAGCCGGCCGAGGATCTCCTCGGTGACCGCGGCGTCGTCGAAGAACGGGCGGCCGGTACGGGTGTAGAGCGATCCGGCCGGGCCGTCCTCGACGCCGAAGTGCCTTCGGGTCGCGTCCGCGTCCCGGCAGACCAGGGCGACCGCCCGCGAACCCATGTGCTTCTCCTCGCACACGACACGCTCGACCCCGTCCTCCCGGTACTGGGCGAAGGCCTCGACCGGGTGCTCCAGGTAACCCTCCAGGTGGGAGGTGGCCGTGGGGGCCATGGTCGGCGGGAGGTAGGGCAGCAGGCGCGGGTCGATCGCGAAGCGGCTCATGACCTCCAGCGCGGCGGCGGCGTTCTCCTCGCGCACGGCCACCCGGCCGGCGTGCCGGGTCTCCACGCCCCGGCGGCCGTGCACGTCGGCGAGGTCCAGCGGACGGCCGTCCTGCCCGCCGGGGGCCTCGGTGCGCAGCGGGCGGGTGGGCTCGTACCAGACCCGCTCGGCCGGCACGTCGACCAGTTCCCGCTCCGGCCAGCGCAGCGCGGTGAGCTTGCCGCCGAAGACGGCGCCGGTGTCCAGGCAGATGGTGTTGTTCAGCCAGGTCGCCTCGGGGACCGGGGTGTGGCCGTAGACGACGGCGGCCCGGCCCCGGTAGTCCTCGGCCCACGGGTAGCGCACGGGCAGGCCGAACTCGTCGGTCTCACCGGTGGTGTCGCCGTACAGGGCGTGGCTGCGGACCCGGCCGGAGGTACGGCCGTGGTACTTCTCCGGCAGCCCGGCGTGGCAGACGACCAGCCTGCCGCCGTCGAGGACGTAGTGGCTGACCAGGCCGTCGACGAACTCCCGTACCTCGGCGCGGAACTCCTCGCTCTCGCGGTCCATCTGCTCGATGGTCTCCGCGAGTCCGTGGGTGTGCTGGACCTTGCGGCCCTTCAGGTACCGGCCGAACTTGTTCTCGTGGTTGCCGGGCACGCACAGCGCGTTGCCCGACTTCACCATGGACATCACCCGGCGCAGCACACCCGGGCTGTCCGGGCCGCGGTCGACGAGGTCACCCACGAAGACCGCGGTGCGGCCCTCGGGGTGCACGCCGTCGGTGTAGCCCAACGTGCCGAGCAGCGACTCCAGTTCGGTGGCACAGCCGTGGACGTCGCCGATGACGTCGAAGGGGCCGGTGAGGTGGGTGAGGTCGTTGTACCGCTTCTCGGTGACGACGGCGGCGTTCTCGACCTCGGCGACACCGCGCAGGACGTGCACCTTGCGGAAGCCCTCGCGCTCCAGGCTCCGCAGGGAGCGGCGGAGTTCGCGGATGTGCCGCTGGACGACCCGGCGGGGCATGTCCGCGCGGTCGGCGCGGGCCGCGTTGCGCTCGGCGCAGACCTCCTCGGGCACGTCGAGCACGATGGCTATCGGCAGCACGTCGTACTGCCTGGCCAGGTCGATCAGTTGGCGTCTGGCGTCCTGCTGGACGCTGGTGGCGTCGACGACGGTGCGACGGCCCGCGGCGAGCCGCTTGCCCGCGATGTAGTGCAGGACGTCGAAGGCGTCCCCGGACGCACTCTGGTCGTTCTCGTCGTCGGCGACCAGGCCGCGGCAGAAGTCGGAGGAGATGACCTCGGTGGGCTTGAAGTGGCGGCGGGCGAAGGTGGACTTGCCCGATCCGGAGGCCCCGACGAGGACGACGAGGGAGAGGTCGGTGACGGGCAGGACCCGGCCCCCGGCGCTTCGGGCTTCGGCAGTGCTCTCGCTGCTCATGCCGCCTTCGCCTCCTTCTTCTCGTCCTTCACGTCTTCGGTCACGAACACGGCCATCTGGGTGGGCGGGCCGACCTCGGGGTCGTCCGGCCCCACGGGTACGAACTCGACGTCGTAGCCGTGTCGTTCGGCGACCTCGGCCGCCCAGGCACGGAACTCCTCACGGGTCCACTCGAAGCGGTGGTCGCCGTGCCGGACGTGCCCGGCGGGCAGGGTCTCCCAGCGCACGTTGTACTCGACGTTCGGGGTGGTCACGAGGACCGTGCGGGGGCGGGCCGTGCCGAACACGGCGTACTCCAGGGCGGGCAGCCTCGGCAGGTCGAGGTGCTCGATCACCTCGCTGAGCACGGCCGCGTCGTACCCCTTGAGCCGCTTGTCGGTGTACGACAGCGAGCCCTGGAGGAGCCTCACCCGGGACGCCTGCCGCTCCCCCATGCGGTCCAGCTTGAGCCGCCGGGAGGCGATGGTGAGCGCGCGCATGGACACGTCGAGGCCCACGATCTCGGTGAAGGCCGGGTTCCGCAGCAGCTCCTGCACCAACTGGCCCTGGCCGCACCCGAGGTCGAGCACCCGGGTGGCCCCGGACGCGCGCAGCGCGGCGACGATCGCGTCCCGGCGCCGCACGGCGAGCGGTGTCGGCTTCTCCTCGCTCTCCGTCTCCTCCCCCACGGCGTTGTCGATCTCCTCGACCTCGCTGTCGTCCGCCTCGGCCAGCCGGACCAGCTCGAGCCGTTCCATCGCCTCCCTCGTCAGCGACCAGCGGCGGGTGAGGTAACGGCTGGTGATCAGCTTCTGCTCCGGGTGGCCGGGCAGCCAGCCCTCACCGGCGCGCAGCAGCTTGTCCACCTCGTCGGGCGCCACCCAGTAGTGCTTGGCGTCGTCGAGGACGGGGAGCAGGACGTAGAGGTGGCGCAGGGCCCCGGCGAGGGTGAGGGTGTCCGCCTCCAGGACGAGGCGTACGTACCGCGAGTCGCCCCACTGCGGGAACTCGGTGTCCAGCGGCACCGGCTCGGCCGTGACCGTCCAGCCGAGCGGCTCGAAGAGCCGGCCGACCAGGGCGGGGCCGCCGCGCGCGGGCAGTGCGGGTACCTCGATGCGCAACGGCAGCGGCTGCCCCGGCAGCTCCGGGCGGGCCTTGCACACACCGCGCATCGCGCTGGAGAAGACCGCGCTCAGCGCGACGGCGAGCAGCGAGGACGCCGCGTAGGGGCGGTCGTTGACGTACTGCGCGAGCGCTGCGTCGGGAGCGCCGCCCCGGCCCTTGCCCCTGCCCCGCCGGACCAGCGCCACCGCGTCCACCTCCAGCAGCAGCGCCGCCGTGCAGCGCTCGGCATCCGCCTCGGGGTAGAGGACGTGCGCCGTGCCGTAGGAGGTGGAGAACGCCTGCGCCTTCCCGGGATGCTTGTGCAGCAGGAAGCCCAGGTCGGTCGCGGGGCGCTCGGGGTCGCCGGTGGTACTGATCGTCAGGAACACATAACCGAGTATGGGCGGCGTCGGGCCCATACCGATACTCGATTACCTCGCGAACGACGGCGGAGCGGTTCACAGCTTCCCGAGTCGAGAGCGCGAGTTCGGTTCTCGTCACCCGCTCCACGACACCCCCCAGGTCAAAGACCCGGGTGCTTTGCCGTCCGGACCAGTGAACGGCCGGCACACCTCAGGGAGGGGTGCCGAGGAAGGGCTCCGCCCGTACGTCCGCACCAGGCGGGCCTGGTCTCAGCTGCGGGGAATCCACTGACCGGGAGAGAGGTCCGCTCCGGGCAGTCCCTCGGGAAGCAGCTGCCGAGCGCCCGCGGTCGCCTCACGGGACCCCGGGGTCCCGCAGAGCGCCTGGACGATGTGTTTGTTGATGGCGAAGTCGATCGCGCTCGGCTCCAGCGCTGTACCGTCCTCGTTGAGCCGCTGGTACTTCATGAGGTTCCATCCCATGGCGAGTTGGCGCTTGCCGTCGCGGCTGGACAACGCGACGGTGCCGGCACCGAAGACCGCTCCGTCGTGGCCCCAGAAGCGGCCGCAGCCGAGCAGGTCGAGCACGTAGATGCCGAGGCCGTAGTCGATGCTGCCACCGCCGACGGTGACGGGGACCGTGCGCAGCATCTCGCTCAGGGCGGCTGGTCCGATCAACCTGCCCGCCAGCAGGGCGCGGTAGAAGCGGTTCAGGTCGTCGGTGGTCGAGACGATCGCACCCGCGGTGGACGCCCAGGACATGTCGTAGACGCTGTAGTCACGAGGCGGGTCGATCAGGCCGTAGAAGGACTCGTACATCCGGGAGTGCGGGCCCTTGATGTACGGGGTGCGCGGGTAGGAGGTCGCGTGCAGCCCGGCCCGGTCCATGACATTGCGGGTGATGTACGTCCCGGCGTTCTGGCCGGTGACCTTCTCCAGGAGCAGCCCGGCGATCACGTAGTTGGTGTTGGAGTACGACCCCGGCTGCTCGCCGGGCCGTCCCGTGGCGGGTGCCGCCAGACCGAGCCGCACCAGTTCCTCGGGGCGGATGGAACGGAAGCGTTCTTCGTCGAGGCTGGCCGCGGAGTTGTCGGCGAAGGAGGGGAAGGCGCCCAGGAAGTAGTCGCCGATGCCGCTGGTGTGGTTGAGGAGCATCCGTACGGTCACGTCCCGGCCCCGCTCCCCCTCGACCAGGTCCGGGAGGTACTCGCCGACCGCCGCGTCGAGCCGGATCCGGCCGCGTTCCACCTGCTGGAGCACCGCGACGGCGGTGAACGTCTTGCTGATGCTGCCCACTCGGTGCCGCATGCCGGGCCTGACCGGACGCCCGGTGTCCACGTCGGCGAGCCCGGACGCGCCGGTCCACCGCTCAGTCCCCTCACGAACGGACGAGTAGCCGCCGTACATGCCCGCTTCGTGGACAGCATCCAGCGTGGTACGCAGAGCGGCGCGGTCCAAGGACTCGGCCGCCGACGAGGCGGTTCCGGTGCCGGCCGATGCCGTCGGCACCGCGGTGACCATGAACAGCGCGGCGCCGAGGACGACTCCGGCAAGTCGGTTGATGCGCAAGGGTTTCCCTTCCTGGTGGCGAACCGTTCCGGAGCAATCCTCATGGGTCATCAATACGGCTTACATCCTTCCGGCGGACGATCACCAGCACAGCCGGTCCCCTGACGTCTCGTCACTTCCCGGGGTTACGGCCGCATCCCCCATTTCAAGGGCGCCGAACAAGCCGCGGCCCGACTCACGACACTCCCGGCCTGGCAGCGCGCGAGCGTCGTCAAATCCGTACCGGACAAGGCTCAGCTCCCGGTCCGTGCACGGGCCCTGGAGGAGGGCAAAACCGTCTGCATGGCGGTACCGAAGCTGGCCACCCCCAAGCCCTTCTACCTCCTCGACCCGGCCAACCTCACCGTCCCACCCATCGAGGCCGCAGCCGGCCGCATCGCCGCCGCCATCGCCCCCACCGTCGAGGTCGACGCCCTCCGACCGCTGGACCTGATCATCCTCGGCAGCGTCGCCGTCCACCGCGACGGCGCCCGCATCGGCAAGGGCGCCGGCTACTCCGACATCGAGTTCGCCCTGCTCACCGAGGCCGGCCTGGTGACGCCGGAGACCCTCGTCGTCACCACCGTCCACGCCCTCCAGGTGACCGACACCCCGATCCCCACCACCGCGCACGACGTCGGCGTCGACCTGATCGTGACCCCCGACGAAACCATCACCTGCCCGAACCTCCACCGCCCCTCAGGAGTCGACTGGTCGGCCCTCACCGCAGAGAAGATCGCCGCAATCCCGGCACTCTCGGCTCGACAGGGCGCCCGACGACCTCAGCGGGAAGCGTTCGATCCCTGCGCCGCACCGACTCCTGAATCCCTGTGCTCATGACAGACTCACCTGTCAGTCATCCTTGAGGAGGTCCCCCTGCCATGCGCCACTTGGCCACCGTGGCGGCCGGCATCGCGGCCGTCGTCCTGCTCACCGGCTGTGGCGCCGACAATGCCGGGAAAGCACCTGCCCCGACGCCGACGAGCGGAGCATCGGCCACGCCGGGGCTCAATAGTTCGTTCGACGTCGAGGCGGCGCTCAAGAACGCTGATCCAGCGCCTTACTCGGCTGAGATCGCGACGGAGACCTATACGGGCTCTACGCTGACGATCGTCATGGCCGGTCGGATCAACTTCAACGGATCAGCCCCTACGGGCAAAGTGACCTTGACGACCTCCGACAGTGTCCCGGAGGACCAAGCGTTCGGTATGGAGACGATCCTGCTGGAGGACGCCACCTACTCGCGAACACTTGATGACGAGGGAGCAGTTGGGGAGTGGCAGCGTATGGGGCTGGACTCCTCGAGCGCGGGCGTAGCTGACTACGGTGCTTACGCACAGCTGCTCTTGGGCTTCGGGCCGAAGGCCCGAAAGGGTCCAGAGGAGGTGGACGGAGCCCCGGCGTACCGACTTTCCGGGAAACTCACCCAGGACCAGCTCCGGATGGTGGACCGTCGGCTGTACGACAGGATGCGTGCCGCGAGCATCAAGGAGTTCGCCTGTGACGTGTGGGTCAACGAATCCGGCCGAGTCGTGCGTTTCGAGCAGTGGCTGAAGGTGTCCGGCAACTCAGCGCACAACGTCGTGACTCTCAAGGATTTCAGCGCCCCGGTGCCTGTGAGCACGCCCGAGTAGCTCCATTCCAACCAGCGTGCCTTGTCAAGACGGGGCAGGGCGGCTGACATCAGCGGCTGACACCACCAAGGGCGAACAGAGACGGACGGCGCCGGACCTCAGGGGACTGTCGACCAAAGTACACAGCCGGTTGGTGACGTCGCAGCCGCACCAGGTCAGCAAGCCCGTCGACCCCGTAGAGCCCGAGCTTCCCAAGCTGAGGGCTCAAGCGCCGTGGGCACGGGCCAGTTGTCGTGCCTTGCCCTGGTCGACGGCAGTGGCAGCGTGGTTGAGCCCGGTGGGGGTGCGGCGAGGCACACGCGTGCGTGGTCGGCCGACACACCCGCCGTCGTGGCTGACTGTCGTCGGCTGGGTTCACACGAGGGTCCGCCGCACGCCGGTGCACGCGATCAGCCTGTTGCCGTCCTCGGCGAGGAACAGCATGAACATCCACACTCGTCCGGGTAGACACGAGCAGAAACCAGGAGAGCTCGCCAACTGGCAAACTTCTCCGCGAGGACGACAACCGCCGCGCAAGGCATCTGGGGCGTGCATCGAAAGTGGATCAAGCCGTAGTGGCGAGTTCGACGAGGTGCCGGGCTGTGCCGGCGGGATCGATGATCTGATGGAGGTGCGCGCCGGGCAGGTGCGCCACGCGCCAGCCGCGCTCACGCGCCTTGGCGGCAAGGCCGTCATACGGAGGGCCGAACAGCAAGTAGGAACAGGAATGGTCGTCCCAGGAGTCGGGGACCGGGATGTGCTGCTCGTAGTAGGACAGCGGCAGGGTGGGCTGCTCCTCGATGACGGTCTGCCGCACCAGCGGATCGGGGAACATGGGTGCGACGTCTGCCTCGTCCCACCAGTCGGTCCAGCGGGGCAGCCTGCCGTTCACCGCCATCGGGCGAAGGAACTCCAGCACCTCGGGTGGGGCGACAGGGGTCGGTCCGATCCGGGCCGGCAGGGCGGCATCGACGAAGATCGAGCTGGTCACCGGATGGTCGAGGCCCGAGCGAATCACCGGGAGGAACAGGCCTGCGTTGCTGTGTACCACCAACGTGACGGGACTGCCGGCCGGGACCTGTCGCAGGTCGTCGCGGACGGCGTCCACAATGCGGGGCCAGAAGGGCGGAGCACCGGCGCCTACGTGCAGCAGGGACGGCACCCGCACCTGGTATCCCGCCGCCGTCAGGTGTTCGGCCACAGGTTGCCAGGTTGAGGGACCCACGGACGGACTGTGCACGAGAACGAAGAGCGGCTGCATGTGACGATCCTGCCGCCCATGCCAGGGGAGGCGGGGCGGTATTGGCTGACAGCAGAACGCTTCGTTCCGAACAAGCCCGTGTCCCAGCAGGGCCGTTCACAGTCATTCGTCGATGGCCGCGACCAGCACGGTGGCTTCGTAGCGGACCGCGAGCTTGTCGTACCGCGTGGCCACCGCCCGATGCCTCTTGAGGCGGTTGATGCCGCACTCGACCGCATGCCGGGCCTTGTAGTCCTGCGGGTCGAACTTCGGCGGCCGGCCGCCGCGGGAGCCGCGTTTCTTGCGGTTGCGGGCCTGGTCGGCCTTGTCCGGGATGGTGCAGCGGATCCTGCGGCGCCGCAGGGAGGCGCGGTTCCTGCGGGAGGCGTGCGCCTTGTCGGCGCGCACTCGATCGGGACGGACGCGCGGTCGGCCCGACCCGATGCGGGGCACGCGGACCTTTGCCAGAACGGGTTCGAACTGCGGCGAGTCCCCGCGCTGCCCGGCCGTCACCACGAGCGACATGGGCTTTTGGCCCTGCTCGACGGCCAGGTGCAGCTTGGTGGTGAACCCGCCGCGCGAGCGTCCCAGCCCGTGATCACGGGGCTCGGTGAAGACACCGCCCGGCGGTTCCTTCTGCAGGTCACCCTGTTTCCGGGCCCCGGCCGCATGCTGATGGGCGCGGCACACCGTGGAGTCGACGCTCAGGTCCCACGTGATCGCACCTTTCGCGTCGGCCAGGCATTGGAGCCGGGTGAGGACCCGGTGCCAGGTGCCGGTCCGCTGCCATCGGCGGAACAGGTCGTAGATCCGGCCCCACGGCCCGTACTCGGCGGGTACGTCCCGCCAGGGAACCCCCGTCCGAACCCGGAACCGTATGCCGTCGATCAGCTGCCGCCGGGGCCAGACGGGCGGCCGTCCCGCCTTCGTCCCCTTCGGCAACAACGGCTCCAGCACTCCCCACTGTTCGTCCGTGAGATCTCCTCGCGCCATGAACCACGATCATTCACCGCTCAAGATCCACTTTCGATACACGGCCTAGCCGCAGCCACTGGTGTGGACGGTCACGTAATTCCCCAGGAGCTGGACGGGGTGTGGGGCGTCCGGCCTGTGGCTGACGGAAACTGTTCGACGGACCGGGCCGGGACAGGCCATGATGCGCACTCGTGACGGCGATGAAGCAGTACGTGATCCGGGCCGCCGCCCGCAACAACGCCGAGTGGTGCGCGTCGATGAGCCGATCGCACGGTTTGGCGGGCGAGTTCGGGGTGCAGGCTTGGGCCGTCCCGGCCCGGCCGCCGCTGCACTACCCCGACGCGGTGACGCTGCTGCCAGGGACCGATGCCGCCGCGCTGGTGGACCGGATCGACACCACCGCTCCCGGCGCCTGCGTCAAGGACAGCTTCGCCGACCTCGATCTGGCGGGGGCCGGCTTCGAGGTGCTGTTCGACGCGCAGTGGATCCACCGCCCGGCGAGCGCGCCGACCACCTCACCGGATCTCGCCTGGGGCGTGGTCAGCGACCGGGACACGTTGCGGTCCTGGGCCCTTGCCTGGGATGACGCGGACGGCAACGCGGGCCTCTTCCGGCCCGAATTGCTCGCTGACCCGGCCACGTCCGTGCTCGTCGGACACTCCGCGGACGGTCTGGTGGCCGCTGGGGCGGTGGCGAGCCGCAACGACCATGTGGTCGGAATCTCCAACGTCTTCGCGGTGGAGGGCGGCGCTGACCGGGCCTGGCCGGTGGTGCTGGACGCAGTGCACCGGCTGTTCCCGACTCTGCCCGTGGTTGGCTATGAGCGCGGCGCGGACCTGGATGTCGCCGTCCGCCATGGCTTCGAGGCGGTAGGTCCGCTGCGGGTCTGGCTGCACGGCTACTGATCTTCTCGTAAGTTCGGTGGGTGTGGTGGGCGGATGGTCAGGCCGGTATGGGCGAGGAATGACCATGGCAGTCGGGGGTTGGCGTTGAT